>JAEWUY010000092.1 GCA_023396795.1 Bacillota bacterium
ATGCCGCACTTATCGAAATTTCTAAATACACAAGATAAGTCACAATGACAATAACTACAGCGATAATTGAGGAAGCGTAAGCGCGTTTGGAAAGAAGATAGAAAGTCAAACCGGCTGCTGCCGCCAATAAGGAAACCGAAAAACCAATAATGGCCCATAAAGATTGGGTCACAATAATATTGGCCGCAATCCCATAGGCAAAGGCAATAATCAAAAAGATAAAAGTCGTTATTAACAAACGTCTTCTATTTAGATCTGCCAAATCATTGAAGCTAATTGTCTTGTTGAGTCCCATTTGGTGCATTACCTGCTCCCCGGATTACTGAAAAGAATATATTGATATTATATGCTTACTTTTATTTTATCAATAATCTTGGCGTTTTCATGTATAAATATGACAAGTGTAATAATAATGCGAAGAATGTTGAAAACTAGAAATAAAAAAAGTGCATGATTGCACTTGCTTTTACTTAGTCGATTAGACCGAAATGTTTCATTGCCTTGGCCCATCCGTCTTCGTCAATGTCATCTGTGACATAGTCAGCGATGGCTTTAACTTGCGGAACAGCGTTGCCCATGGCGATTGACGTACCTGTGAAGAGAAGCATATCAACATCGTTAGGATTGTCCCCAAGAGATAAGGCGTTTTCCGGTTTCCAACCGTAGTGTTCAAGAACGGCCATGATGCCTTTGGCTTTATCTGAGTCCTTCGGCATGATGTCGACAGCATATTCGTCCCAACGCGCACTTTTGCAGTTTTCAAGGTGGGGCAAAAATAGAGATTCGTCAAGTTCATCACAAAAAGCAATCATTTGGTAGACAACGCGATCGTAGTGATCGGGAAATGAACGAGGTTGAGGGAATCTAGTACCGAATTTTTCGTGGGCACTAATCACACGATCATCAATCATATTGATGTGGCCTTCTTTTTCTTCAATTAAAGTTAAGCCAAATTTTAAACGCTTAGCGAATTTAATGATTGAGTCAACAACATTTTCGGGAATTGGATACTTATATATGATTTGATCACCGATAATGGCGTTAGCGCCGTTCATGGTAATTAGTCCGTCTGGTTCAACGATATCTAAGATGCCTGTTTTGCGAATTAAATAATAATTGCGACCTGAACACAAAAAGACAAGAATGCCCTTCGCTTGTAGTTTTTTGATGGCTTCAATCGCGCTTTGAGGCACCATTTTGGTGCGATGCGAATAAAGGGTCATATCAATGTCTGTAAAAACAATTTTAATGTCTGGTTTTTCCATTTCTTCTCCTTTCTATTATATTCCGAGTTAGCTCGTTACTCTTCTAGAGCGATTTTCGCTTCTTAAACATACGGAGTCTAGAATCCTTCTTAAGAAGTTCCGAACTATTATAAAAGAAACGAACCCATTAGTCAAAAAGCAAATCGTGCTTCCATCATTTATCATACATACAATTAATAAGCCCTTGCTAATTATTTCGTGATTGTCACGATAAATTGCCGATTTTGGGAGTTATGAGCGCGCGGATACAATTTGCAATTGTGACAAAAATAGGGCACAATATACACTAAGGTCACACCAATGAAACAAGCGGTCATCGTCTATAATATTGTCAATGAATTAAATCGGGAATGGATAGAACAAATCGACGCTTTTGTCGTTGCTTTTAAAAAGTGTGGGATTGAGTTAATACCTGTGACAAACGTCGATGCCTATGATTATGTAAAACAATATAAACGTTATGTTCATTTTATTCTTTATTGGGATAAAGATATTTATCTAGCCGAGCTTCTAGAAGCAACAGGCATTCCTGTTTTTAATACTAGTCAAGCGATTCGTGTTTGTGATGATAAGGCCTTAACTTATATTAAGCTCAAAAGTAATCACATTCCGACCCCGAAAACACTTGTTTTGCCATTTACATTCGGTACAAACGTTCTAAAATTCTATGATCGGATTAAAACCTTAATTGACGAAAAAGGATTTAAATTCCCATTTGTCTTAAAACAAAGATTTGGTTCCTTCGGAGAACAAGTTTATCTCATTACAAGTGAGATTATGTTTAAAAAAATGCTTAAAGTTATTGGCGAAAAGGAACTGCTCATTCAAGAGTTTATTGAAGAAAGTTCAGGGCGGGATTTCCGGGTTAATGTTGTTGGACGAGAGGCGGTTTCAATCGTCATGCGCGTTAATCAAGGCAACTTTCGGAGCAACGTCCACCAAGGTGGAGTTATGTCCTCTGTTCCTCATCCCGATAAACGAATGTTAAAATTAGCAGTCAAAGCCGCAAAAGCCGTTAATGCTGACTTTGCGGGAGTCGATATATTAGTTAATGCCGCTGGTGAGCCGGTTGTCATTGAGGTCAATTCTAACGCCCGGACAATCGCTGTTGAAGAAGCTAGTAAAGTATACGTTTCCCTCTTCATTGCTCGACACATCAAAAAGTTTTATAAGATCCGCAAAATGGATTTGTATTAAGTCATAAAATAGAGAACCAAAACTCAGAAAGGAGGCCTCTATGAATATCACCGTCATCGGTCAGGGCTATGTAGGGCTTGTCAACAGCGTGATTCTCGCCTCTTTTTTCCATACCGTTATCGGACTTGATAACGATAAGAATAAAGTCGCTAATCTCAAACAAGGCCTAGCCACTATTAAAGAGCCAAATTTGCAGTCGTTAATGAATGACGCCAAAGATCGGTTACGCTTTACGACGAATGCCAAGGATTCAATTCGCCCCAACAAAATTATTTATGTGGCCGTCGATACTCCTGAAGGTAAAGACGGAAAGCCCGATATGACAAACTTTAATGCTTGTTTGGATGATATTGCTAAAAACGCCATTCAAGATACCTATGTCATTATTCGTTCGACTGTGCCTGTAGGCACAAATGCCCGCGCTAAAAAATATCTCGAAGAAAATAGCGAGCACAAATTCGAAGTTATTTCTAATCCGGAATTTTTAAGCCAAGGTAATGCCGTCGATGAAATGCTAAATCCCTCGCGGATTGTTATCGGCGTAAATAGCAAAGCTGGCGAAGACCTCATGCTTCAGATTTATAGTAATTATCAAAAACGGAAAATCCCTATTTTGGTAACGACCCCCGAAAGCGCCGAACTCATAAAATATGCATCAAACAATTTCTTGGCGATGAAAATTAGTTATATAAATGAAATCGCCCGTCTTTGTGAAATTGTCGGTGCTGATATTGAAGAAGTAGCGGTGGGCATTGGTCTTGATCCACGGATTGGTCACAATTATTTAAAAGCTGGCATTGGCTATGGCGGTTCGTGTTTCCCCAAAGACACCAAAGCTTTGAGTTGGCTAGCTAATGATCGCGAAGTACCATTAGAACTAGTTAAAGCCACTATCA
>JAEWUY010000115.1 GCA_023396795.1 Bacillota bacterium
GGTGCGCTGAAAGTTTTCTGGCGAGATTTGACTTTCCGGCAGCCAAATCGCCAGCGACAATTAGGATTTTGGACATATTATCTCCTTATGCATTATACATATATTATAATAGTAAGCGCTTTCTAATCAACTAAATAAAAAAAGACCACAAACACTATTTTTTTACTTTTTTATTTATAAAATAATTACAAGCTAATCCAATAGCGGCGAATGGCAATTTTGTATTTTTCACAATATACTTCATTTTCAAAAATACCACCATTAGCCAAAATCGTACGAATTGATCCATAATTATCAAAGTCTGTTGTTACTAAAACTTTCTTTAGTCCGAGGCAACGGCAGAGGTTGAGGGCTAGCTTAAGAGCCAGTTTAGCGTATCCCTTACCCCGTTCACCAGGACGAACAGAATATCCAATATTGCCCCCGCAAGCCAAGAGAAAGTCGCTCAATATATGCCGAATTTCCACTGAAGCAACAATCTTATTGTCTTTGCGACGTAGAAGAAAATACTGACTTGTCGGCGCTCTTTGCGAAAGCTCATCAACTTGAGTCAAATTTTCGCTTTCGTGCAAATAAGTTTCCCAATCGCGATAATTATCAAAATTTTCAATCGAACGAAAACCGTTCAAAGGATTGCCGTGTTCAATCATCTCTTTCTTATATAAAAAGATGTCTTTAGCGTATTTAGAACTTGGTTTGATTAAATCAATCACACAAAAATTATAAATAAAAAAATACTTATTCGCACAAAAAAATTCTAAAACTTTGTTTTATATATAACGTTGAGCGTAGTCGAGTAGGGCTACTTGGCTCTCTTGATAAATGAGCGGATCGTTTTGTAAGGTATGGCCAGAATTTAAAAACACGAAGAAGTCATGTTCCACGCCTTCTTCCGTGAGTTTGTCATTGAGTCGTTGGGCCTCGCTAAATGGAACAATTGGATCATTTGGAGCGTGAGCGATAATTGTTGGAACAGTATGAGAATCAACATAATTTAAGGGCGAAACAGCCTCAAGATAAGGAATCGCGGTTTCATATGTTGAAGCATCAAAGGCATAGCCCGAAACATTTGAAAATAATGGGTAAATGGCGTATTGCCAAATCGGTAAAGAAACATAATCTTTATTGGTTAAATCAACTGGGCCACTAAGACTCATAACTGCTGTCGGCTTAATTGGTGCTTCCTCGACACGTGAGTAAGCATAAAGAAGGGCGAGATGTCCGCCAGCAGAAAGACCGGTAAGTAGAACCTTATTAACGTTTATATTTTTTCGCAAGGCTCTTGCTTTTATGAAAGATAAGGCTGATGTTATATCATCCATAATATCGAAGGCATCAACGCTTGCTGAAGCGAATCGATAATTAATGGCAGCTGCAACATAATCAAGCTCACCGCTATAATATGCGCTTGCATCACGATAAACTTCCTTATCACCTGACGTCCAACCCCCACCATGAATGCTTAAAATTAATCCAACTTCTCCGGTCTTTTTTCTTGGTATGTATAAATCAAGTTTTTGACGTTGTTCACTACCATAAGCCAAATCATAATAGTATAAATATTTTACACTCACACAAGATGAGCTTAAAACAGATATATAAAGCAGAAGTGTATTAGCGATAATTTTGAAAATACCATTAATTTTCATAAATTCTAACGATATTGTAACAAAATAAATAAGTGGAAAAAATATTTGATAAAAATGGGGTTTATAATTATCTAATTTATCGTTTTTCGTAATGTTTCTGATGATGGTAGAGAACGCAAAATTATTGTACAATAGTACAATAACGTTTTATAATTTAAAGTAGTGATGTTATCGCTACTAGGAGGAAGGCAAAACCAATGCCAGAAGAAAAGAAACCCATTTTTCCACAAAAATCCGAAGTAGACAAAGTACAAGCCGATCGTCATGAGTTTTTAGCTCGCGAATTTGCTAACATAACTCCAGAATTTATGGAGTATGGCAAGATGAAACTACTTGCCAAAAAGCATCACTTTATGATCAAAGACGACGAAATCATTTATCTTAGTGATGATAAAATCGCCGTTAATGAAGTCTATAAGAGCGAAGAACCAAATATGCAAATTACAATTACCGCTCTTCTAGAAGAAAAATTCGTTTTCGATCCATTTGGCACCGATAAGCTTCAACTTGTGTGTAACAAAGCCAAGTTTAAGTAAGGCTCATTATTAATTTTTCATTAGTCCCTGTTGAGTAAAAAACTTCAGCAGGGATTTTTGATATATCACTTGGTAATAAGACTCTATATCAATAAATGTTTAATAATTGGTAACCATTAGCAGACTTCTTATCTAAAAAACAATTCTTGAAGTAATCTTTTAATGGTAAAATGCTAAGCAAAGAAATTATGAAATACGCATTAATTTCCGGAGCCGGATCTGGTCTAGCCCAAGCCCTTATAAGCGCCATCAAAGATAATTTTGTTATTTTTGCCTTGGATATTAATCCTTCTATAATCGACTTATATAATAAAGAACAAAATATTCATTGCTTTAGCTGCGATGTCACGGACATTGTTGAGATTCAAACGGTTAAAGAAAAAATCCTTAAGATGACCACCGCTCTTGACCTTTTAATAAACTTTGCAAGTGTTGTTGAGTTAGGCTCCGTTGTAGAAGTAAAACCACAAGCTTTTGAAAAATCAATAAGTGTAAATGTTTTGGGAATGTATCAAATCAATCACGCTTTCTTTCCTTTAATTAAACAAGGTAAGGGTCGCATCATTATGATGAGCAGCGAATACGGAAGGCTTCTTGGTTTACCTTTCCACTCTTTTTATACTATTTCCAAGCACGCAATGGAAATATACAGCGATAGTTTAAGGCGTGAGGTAAGACCTTTCGGAGTCAAAGTGATCAAAATTCGACCCGGTTCTTTTAAAACGGAAATGGTCAGGAAGATTCAAAAACAATTTGAAGTTTTGGTTGATCAAACAATTCTTTATAATAAGCCCCTTATGAAAATGCAAAAGATGATGATTAATGAAATAAAAAGGGCCCAAAATCCCAATCGCATTATTAAGGTTTTTCGGTATGCAATTTATAAAAAACATCCTCGCCTCGCTTATAACATTCATAATTCGCTAAAGATGAAGCTTTTAAACATCTTACCTCATCGATTGCAAGACTGGATTCTAGGCAAGTTTTTCGGTAATAAATAGAATATTTCATAATGCCAAAATAAACCAATCCACAACATAAAATTCTTTTCGGCTTATTTGATAGGAAATCTATTTAAAACAAGAGCACCCAACTGACGAAAATTAAAATTTTATGTTATAATTCTTATGATTTGAGGTAACTATATGCACTTTTTATTTTCATCAACACCTGTAAATATTGTCGTTACAATTGCCATATCAATTGTCGTAATTACTTTGTTTGTACTTGAACGAATTTTTATTAAGAAACGTGAAGAAACAATCAAGAAATGGGTTCTCTTTTTACTGTTTTTAGCTTCACTAGTTGTTTTCGTGGGTGCAGCATTAGGCATTATGCTTGTTTGGAATTTAGATATTTCAACTTTTGCTAGTCAATATTGGACTGACATTGTTGCTTTCTTTACTGCTTCCGTTCCAGCCTTGATTGGCACAGCGATTACTCTATTTGTCTGGTTTGTCATTTTACGAATCGCAAAAATTACTTTAAAACGACTCGGTGATAAACCCGGGGCACTTCAAAAACGCCGCAAAACGATTTCAAAAGTCGTGTATAGCATCATTAATTATTCTATTGCGATTATTGGCATTATCGTTATTCTTGCAATATGGGGCGTCAATGTCTTACCGGCTTTAGCCGGACTGGGAATTCTCGGCCTCGTTATCGGACTTGGTGCGCAAAAATTTATTCAGGACTTGATTGCTGGTTTCTTTATTATCTTTGAACACCACTTCGATGTTGGTGATGTTATCGAAGTTGCTGGTTTTAAAGGAACAGTCATTGATATTGGCCTAAAAACAACAAAACTTCGCAACTGGCGAGGCGATATCAAAATATTCAATAATGGCGAAGTTAATACTTTGACAAATTATTCGAAAAATCCTTCGATTGCCGTCGTCGAATTTTCGATTGCCTATAAAGAAGATATTAATAAGGCAATGGATGTTTTAAAAGCCGCCTTTCCCCTTTTCCGCGATCAATATAAAGATGTTTTACTAGAAGATGTCAATATTGTCGGAGTCATCGCTCTGGCTGATAGAGGCGTCGATCTACGCGTGACGGTAAAAACATTAAATGAACAACATTATGGCATTGAACGGGCTCTTCGCAAGTTCATAAAAGAGACACTTGATGCAAACGAAATTGAGATTCCTTTTCCGCAAGTTGTCGTTCATAAATCAGAATAATATTCTTGTAAGTTATTAATCAAAAAGTAAAAAGTCTTTCCTGCGCACCCCGCATCTTCTATGAGTGCAATAAAGAC
>JAEWUY010000123.1 GCA_023396795.1 Bacillota bacterium
GGGGTTGGTGGTTTCATTGAAGCCAAAAAGTGGGATACGACACTCACTTTGATAGAAGATGATGAACAAGACGAACCAATCGGGTGGGTGAACGTTGATGATCAAATTGGTAGCGACGAAGTCGGCACTGGCGATTTCTTCGGGCCGATTTGTGTCTGCGCTGCTTTTGTACGAAAAGAAGACGTTACTTATTTAAAGAAAATAGGCGTTACCGACTCAAAGAAAATTAGTGATGACTATATTTTGGAAATCACTCCGCAGTTAATTAAAAAATTTTCGTATTCTCAAGTTAGCCTTAATAACGAAAAATATAACGAACTTACGAGCAAAAAAATAAATATCAATGAAATGAAAGCGCGTCTTCATAACCGCGTTTTACTTAACTTAATTAAAAAACACCCTAATGTTAAACATATCTTTGTCGATCAATTCGTATCAGAAACCAAGTTTTTTGCTTATGCTTCTTGCGATGAACAAGTTAAACGCAAGATTGTTTTCAAAACTAAAGGAGAGTCTCGCTTTCCGTCTGTCGCTTTAGCTAGCGTTATTGCTCGTTATTCGTTCTTAAAAAAAATGGAAGCCATGGGACAAAATTATGGTACTAAATTCCCGTTCGGGGCTTCTGCTAAAGTTGATGCGTTTGCTCAGTCTTTTATCGACCGCTTTGGCAAAGAAGAAATGAATAAAGTCGCAAAAATTAATTTTGCAAATTATAAGAGAATCTAAAGGATAAATATGAAAAAAATAATTCCGCTTTTGTTAATGATTATCTTGGCATTATCTTCGTGTCAACCAAGCGATACCTCGTCAAACGACGCTACGGATTCTTCGTCAACAAGTACAAATATTGATGGAACTTACGCTGAACGCATCGCCTCGATGAGCGATACAGGAATCAGTATTACCCAAGAAGATAAAACCGAAGCTAGTAACGCAACATATAATTTGCAAGCTCCTCTAGGAAGCGCGGCCCGCCCTCTTTCTTTGTCCGATTCCGAATACTTAGAAATATTAACTTTTGAGCAAGCCAGTCTATATGGCGATGCCTACTTAATCAAAGCTGGATCAGCTACCATTGCCATCGATTTTGGCAATAGTGTCAACGACAAATTTAGCGATGGCACGACTTACTATAATTCACTTAAGAATACTTACGATAAATATCTAGATAACGGCCATCTCGATTTGTTGATTTTAACCCATCCTCATGGTGATCATTTTGGAGGTATTGCGGCCTTAAAAAACGCCGCAACTTCAGTGGATATGATTGTTGACTATGGATATTATGCTTCAAGTGCCGAAAATTATAGAAGAAATATCCGCGATTACTACGTTGGATTAGGGGCAGAGTACCACCGTATTTACGACATGGTCAATGAACTTCAAAACGGCATGAAACGTACATATATCACCTCAGAGTTATTTATCGATTGGCTCGATACCGGTTATTATCAAGCAAATTATGACGCTGGACCAACCGTCGACGACAGAAATGTTACATGTTTGGCCGGTATTTTAGCTTATCGCGATTTCACTTTCTTTTTCTCTGGCGATTTACAAGACAATCCTGACGGCTACGAAGGAACAGGTGGCATTGGCGAAACTAGTCTAGTTAATATCAATGATGACAACGAAACCATCTTTCACCCCGTAACAATGATGAAAGCCGCTCACCACGCTTCGAGCAAGGCTAATAATAATATTCTATTAAATGTTATCCAACCCAAGATTGTTACGATTTCAGCTGGCGCTCCGCCTTCAGATACTGATTTCAATGGAAAATTTGGCGTCTGTGGCGGGCACCCTCATTATGAGGCGTTGGGTCGTTTTCTAACGCAAGGATTCAAACGCATTGTCCCTAAAATCTATTTGAACTTCGTTAATGGAACAACCTCGTTTGTCACCGACGGATTATCTAAGGTTTACATGCAAGGCTCGCCATTAAAAATGTCGTACTCAGGCTCGTCAAGTTTTGGCGAAGTCTCAGCCACTTATGGCTCGGTAGTTGATATATATCATAATATTCGCGAAACGAATTGGGCCCAAACTTGTCATGGATTATAAAATGAATTTTATGTCATTTCACAAATTCAAAACTCGGTGATATAATGCTTCCGGAATGTCTCGAAGGTTGAGAACACCTCAAATAAAAACATCAGGATTACAAATTGACACATTATATTTCTACAATTATTGCTCTTGCAGTTGCTCTAATCGGCGCTTTGATTACTTTTTTCTTGACGCGTAAGCGCGATTTTAGCCTCGGAAAGAAAATATACGCTCTCGTCCTAGTTCTTGTCTTTATCACTCGCTATGTAGCTTATTCAGACAAAGCGCTTGATATTGTTGGCCTAACAGGCGGTGTTTTCTCACCAACGGTCACCTTTTTTGCCTATTTTGGAATATGGATTGAACTCGCCCTTATCGTTTTACTAATGTTATATCCGTTTTTCAAAATTGGGACGGTTCAAAATCTTATCAAATTTGTCTTCACTCCTGGTTTTGTTATTTACCTTGGCTTTTCCTATTTTAGTACCCACATGCAGCTTTTGGGCGCCGACCCATCAGATTTAGCTTTGTCCTTTTCTAGCCTTATGATAGCTCTTGAAAGTGGCGTGGTCGCCTATGGCCTTTTCCTTGTCTGGCGAGATAATTCATCGATAAAAATAACGAAAACGGAAGTTAAAAATTTATTACTAGCCATTATTCCGATTCTAATAGCTTCCTTGCCAATTTATGGACCCCAAATCTTATTTGGAAGTGCCAATGCCCGCTATGAAGTAATTGACATTTCTTTTATCCACCGCTTATTCATTTATGCTTCAGCCGTTATTCCATTATTGATTTACTTCGCTCTTAAAAAGAAAGACAAAGAAGTCGTTCGCTTTGCCATGGTTTATTTAAGCGTTGCCACAATGATAACTTTTTCGCGCGTCTTTTATTATCAAAACTTTCTAGAACCTTGGACGTGGCCCATTCATCTTTGTAACACCGCCATGTATATCATTCCTATCTGTTTAATTTTCAAACTCGACAAGCTATTTTATTTTACGTACTTTATCAATGTCTTTGGAGCATTGATGGCTATGTTAATGCCTAACTATGCGGAGACAACCAATTTAACGAGTCCAATTATTATTCAATTTTGGTATAACCACGCTTTAGCCTTTTTCATGCCTTTACTTCTTGTCGCCTTAAAACTTTTTCCTCGTCCTAAGATGAAGCAAATGTATTATTCGCTTATCGCTTTTTCCGGTTATTTCTTGCTCGTCATGATTTTAAATGTTTGGTTCAGCAATTACGCAACTGTTGACTTTTTCTTTATTAATAGTGATTTTATTGTCGATAAGCTCGGTATTTGGGCCGAAAAGATTTTCAATATTTCCGTTGGCTTCAATATCGGTAATTTATCCTTTGTTTTCCATCCCGTGTATCAAGTGATGTTTTTATTAGTTTATGTTGGCGTCTCTTTTGCCATGTGGTTTGTTTATAGTTTAGGTTTTAGTGTCGCTGATTCACTCGGCGATTTAGCCGCTCGGCAAAAGAAAATTCGTCTCGATCAAATTGCGTTAATGGCCGCTTTAAATGGAAGGGGGATTGAACAACCCATGGAACTAGAAACAGGAGTAAAATTAGAGTTGAAAAACTTTTCTAAACAATATGGTAAAAACAAAGTTTTTGCCGTTAAAGATGCCTCATTGAGTGTTTATGGAGGCGAAATCTTTGGCTTTTTAGGACCGAATGGCGCGGGAAAATCAACAACAATTAAATCGATTGTCGGAATTCAAACAATTACCGAAGGTTCTATTTCCATCTGCGGCTATGATGTCGAAAAACAGCCAGTTATGGCCAAAAGAATGATCGGCTATGTTCCTGACCATTATGCCCTTTATGAAAAGCTTACCGCTCGCGAATACGTCAATTATATTGCCGATATTTATGGCGTCACCCGTGACGAACGGCAGGAACGCATTCCCTATTATGTTAGCCTTTTCCATCTTGAAGATTCTTTTGATAATCAAATTAAAACCTTCTCCCATGGGATGAAACAAAAAGTAACAATTATTGCCGCTCTTGTTCATGAGCCTAAACTGTGGCTTCTTGATGAACCTCTGACAGGTCTTGATCCCGATAGCATTTATCAAGTTAAAGAGTGCATGCGTCAACACGCTGCTAAGGGCAATATAGTTATGTTTTCAAGCCATATCATCGATGTCGTCGAAAATCTTTGTCAAAGAATCGCCGTTATTAAAAAGGGTCATCTTTATGAACCAATGACCATAGAAGATATTCATAAGCAAGGAACTCTCGAACAATACTATCTTAAAATGGCCGTTCAAGAAGACGAGGTTGTCACCACTGTTGCGTCAGTCAAGGAATAACAATGAACGATATTAAGACACTCGTAATTATGCAGCTTAAGGATAAACTTGATCTTGGGTTTATCAAAGATAAAGCACAACTAATTCGCAAGATTGTTTTCTTCATCTTACGGTTTTTGATTGTGGCAGCTATTACGTTTGGCTTACTATATGTCTCCTCGTTTTTAAGAATTTTTCATAATTCACCTTTCTTGCCAACTTCCATTATGACGATGCTTTTGACCATCATTTTGCTGATTTCAACGTTTACTTGTACACTTGATTTAATCAAATCCTTATACTTGGCCGAAGATAATCAAGTATTGATTACTTATCCGATTTCGGCGAACCGCATCTTTCTTTCAAAAATCATCGTTTTCTATATTTACGAAATCTATAAAAATGTTACCTTTACCCTTCCGATCTTCATCGCTTACGGATTGCTTTCTCCCGTGTCATGGTTTTTCTACATTTGGGTCTTTATATCCTTTTTCTTTATTTCGATGATACCCGTTGTCCTTGGCGTTGTCTTATCGGTTCCAGGCTTATATCTAACGCGCTTTTTTAATCGTTTTCGCGCTATTAAAATTGTCTTATTCGCCGCCATATTAGGTTTATTCATTTATGGATTGTCGCAAATTATTCTATTAATTCCTAGCGAGATCAACGTCTTGCGTTTTTGGGGCCCAATCAAAATACTTCTTTCGGATATTACCATGTTTTTCCAAGAACGCTTTTCGATTGTCTATCTGCTTGTCACAATGATTATCGGCAAATACGATGCAACTATGCATTACACATATCTTAATGGCGGAGTCTGGCTGACATTCTTGGGCTTGATTGCGATTATGGCGATTATCTTTTTATCAATTTATTTTCTTTCACGCTTCATTTTTATAAAAATGACAAGTGGCAGCTTTGAATACGAAAAAAAATTCGCGGTCAAGGCATTGACAAATCGTCGTTTGCCGTCTTTTCTTTCCTTCATAATTAAAGAACTACGCCTTCTTTTTCGCACTGGCGAATTCACATATAATTTCGTCGCAACTTATATTTCAATTCCATTAATTATTTTGCTTATCAATCAGTTATTTGCGTCAATGGACTTATATCCAACTGGGCAATTCACCGTTCAAGCCTTTAATATTCTTATCATTATGCTTCCGTTATTGGCTTCCAATAGTATGATTGCCACAATGTACTCCAAAGAAGGCCGAACAGCCTACTTAAAACGAACAAAACCAGTTAATATTATCTTCCCGCTTTTTGCCAAGTTGTTGCCAAATATTGTTCTTTCTTTGCTGTCATTAATTGTCGCCCTTTATGTTTTTAACTCTCATTTCAATTACCTCGGTATCAATATTATTCTGCTGACGCTTGCATTAATCTTTGTTCAAGTCGGTCACATTCTTTTCTGCGCTTTGCTAGATTTAATGAATCCGCAGAACGAGCAATACGCTACCACTGG
>JAEWUY010000131.1 GCA_023396795.1 Bacillota bacterium
GCCAAGATAAAGATTGAATTATACTAATGTATAAGTATAATATTACTTTGACAAAAACATATGAACATTGAAACAATTCTTAAAAATAAAATTATCGCTGCCCTCAAGACATTTGGTCTTGATATCAACGCCGATGAAATTGTCTTGGAACACCCAAAAGATGAGTCGCATGGAGATTATGCCACTAACGCCGCATTACAACACGCCAAGAAACTAAATCTTAAGCCTCATGATTTTGCGTTGAAGCTCGCAGATGTTATTGATTTGGAAGGCATTGATAAAATTGAAGTTGCTGGCCCAGGATTTTTAAATATTTTTCTTAATTCGGCTGCTTTGCAATCGGTTGTTGCTCAGATTATTGCCAAAGATGCCGATTATGGCCGGGGCGAAAACAAAAACTTCAAGGTCAATGTTGAGTTTGTTAGTGCTAATCCGACAGGAGATTTGCATTTAGGACATGCTCGATGTGCAGCAATTGGTGACGCAATTTGTCGTTTATATGAATTTGCGGGTTATCAAATCACACGTGAATTTTACGTTAATGACGCAGGAGCACAAGTGGCAAAAATGGGAGCTTCTTTGCAAGCCCGCTATTTGAATGAATGTGGCATTAATGCCTTAGTGCCTGAAGATGGCTATCACGGTTTGGATTTAGTCGACATTGCTAAGCAAGTAAAAGAAATTTATGGTGAAAGCCTAGTTGAAGATAATAGTAAAAATCGTGAAATTTTTGTCAAAGAAGGTATTCGTTTGGAACTTGAAAAAATCAAAAAGGATCTTGAACTATTTCGAGTAGCTTTTGATATTTATAGTTTTGAATCGGAAGTGCGAAAAGACGGCAAGGTTGAACAAACACTTGCTGAATATCAAGACTTTACTTATGTCGATAACGGGGCAACATTTTTAAAAACTACTGCTTTCCTTGATGACAAAGATCGGGCAGTCGTTAAAAGTGATGGTTCGTACACTTATCTAATGCCCGATATTACATATCACTTACAGAAGTTATCCCGTGGTTATGATTTGCTTATTGATGTTTTGGGCGCCGATCATCACGGATACACTAATCGGATGCGTAGTGCTTTGATGATGAAAGGCTACCCGGCTGATATTCTTGATTTTGAATTAGTTCAAGTAGTGAGGCTTATGCGCGATGACGTCGAAGTTAAAATGTCAAAACGCGGTGGCACAACGGTAACTCTTCGCGAACTAGCCGAAGAAGTTGGCGTCGATGCAACAAGGTACTTTTTTGTTGCTCGAGCATCGACAAGCCATTTAGATTTTGATTTTGATTTAGCGATGGAACAAAGCTCTTCCAATCCTGTTTTCTACGCTCAATACGCACATGCTCGTTTGTGTAAATTGTTGGAAACGGGAGTTGATATTGGCCTTGATCTTTCGGCTGTAAATATTCGCGAAACTGCCGAAATCAATCTTTTAAAACACCTTCAAGAATTTCCAACTATGATTGAAGGATGCGCTAAAACACGCGAACCCTATAAGGTTGCAACGTACATTCAAAAGTTAGCGGGTTTAACCCATGCTTTCTACACTGAATGTCGTGTAATAGATCGTGATAACATAATGTTATCAAAATCGCGCCTTGCCTTATGTAAGGCGAGTCAGATTGTTATGAGAAACGCTCTCAACGTTCTTGGAGTTAACGCTCCTGAACAAATGTAATAAGGAGAAAATTACATGTCAGAAAAATCAATGGTCGACTTTGCTTATGAAGTAATTAGTCAAGCCAAACAACTGCCGGTCGGTTTTCATGAATTATGGGAAATGGTTTGTCAAAAAGCCGGTTTGAACAAAGAAGAAACCCGGGGTCGGATTAGTCATTTTTATACGAATCTTTCTCTCGATGGTCGTTTTGTGACCTTGCCAGATAATTTTTGGGATTTACGGGCAAATCACACGTTTGACAAAGTTCATATTGATATGAATGATGTTTACACTGACGTTGAAACAACCGAAGAAATCGATGAAGAAGAAATTGAATATCTCAAGATCGAAGATGAGAAAATCGGTAGTGATGATGACTCGGAAGTTGAAGAAGAGAAGGAAGAAACTGAAGATTTGTATTAAAATCTAGTTAAAGGAGAAATATTATGGCATTAGTAAGTATGAAAGAGATGCTTTTAAAAGCATTAAATGAGAAGTACGCTGTTGGACAATTTAATATCAATAACGTTGAATGGACCGCGGCGGTTCTTGAAGAAGCCCAGGAGTTAAAGGCTCCCGTCATTCTTGGCGTCAGCGAAGGGGCCGCCAAATACATGGGTGGTTTTAATACCATCGTTGGTATGGTTAAAGGCTATATAAAGGATCGCAATATTACCGTTCCAGTTGCCATTCACCTTGACCATGGTAGTTCGGCTGAAAATTGCTTTAAAGCGATTGATGCAGGTTTTACCTCAGTTATGATTGATGCGTCGCATCATCCATTCGAAGAAAATATTGCAATTACCAAAAGCGTTGTTGATTATGCTCACGCTCGCGGAGTATCTGTTGAAGCCGAATTAGGCCGTGTTGGCGGTCAAGAAGAAGACATTATCGCCGAAACGATGTATGCTGTTCCCTCTGAATGTTTAAAGATGGTTCAAGAAACAGGTATTGACTGTTTAGCGCCGGCCCTTGGTTCAGTTCACGGTCCTTATAAAGGCGAACCGAAACTCGGCTTTAAAGAGATGTTAGAAATTCGTGATTTACTAGTTAATATTCCTCTCGTTCTACATGGTGGGTCAGGCATTCCTGATTTTCAACTTAAAATGGCCATTGAACGGGGTACATGCAAAATCAATGTTAATACTGAATGTCAACAAGAGTGGACGAAGATTGTTCGTGAAGTAATCGCGAATGATTCAAAAGTTTATGACCCCCGTAAAATTATCGGTCCTGGAATGAAAGGAATACGCAAAGTCGTTCGTGCCAAATACGAAGTTTTCGGTTGTATCGGCAAAGCCGAATAAAAAAACAAAAGCCTCGCGAGGGGCTTTTTTGTTAAGGAGGCAAACATGAACAACTCGACAAAGGAAATTCTTTCAATCATCGCTCAACATGATTCAATTGTGATTTTTGGTCACTCACTTCCTGATGGGGATTGTTATGGCAGTCAAATTGCTCTTCGCGACATTTTACGCAATGCTTATCCACATAAGAAAATATTTGCTATCGGCAGTGGACTTCCCCTACTATTTTCACGCCTCGGAAACATGGATGAAGTTAGTGACGACATAATTAAAAATTCACTAGCTATTTTAGTAGATTTTTCTGATTTTTATTTAGCAGAAGATGAGCGAATCACGACGGCGTCACATTTTATTAAAATCGATCATCATCATGAAAGTAAGCCATTTACTCATCCAAAAATTATGGATCATGGAGTAATTGCAACTGCTGAGTTAATTGCTCGGCTGGCTTTTGATAATAATTTTTCGATATCTAAACAAGCCGCCGAAGCTATATTTCTTGGGATTGTTACTGATTCGGGGCGCTTTCTTTATTCCCCGACACGAAAAGAGACATTTGACATAGTTTCCAAACTATACGATTGCGGGCTTGAAACTAAACCTATATATGACACTATTTATCAAACCGAAGAAAATCAATTACAATTCAAAGGACATTTATTGTCGCATTACAAGAAGACAAAAAATAGCGTTGTTTATTGTTACGTCCAAAAACAAGATTATGAACGTTTAGGACTAGAGTTTGCTTACGCATCAAGTCAAGTTAATGTGTTAGCTAATATCAAAGGCTCGCCAATATATGCTTTATTTACGGAAAACGATGCCGGAGGAATACGTGTGGAGTTGCGTAGCAATTCCGTGGCTATTCGCGATATCGCTGTCAAACATGGGGGTGGGGGACACGCTAATGCCGCTGGAGTAAGAATGTTTAAAGGTGGCTATGAAGAGGCGATGAAAATCGTCGCCGACCTTGATGAGTTGGCAAAGGAGAACAAAGAAAATGTGGGAGAATGAATTACGGGTCGCGATTCGCGCTGTTTTAGCCGCTAAAGATAAAATTATGGAAATTTATGGCAAACCTTTTGATGTTGAAATCAAAGATGATGATTCCCCTGTAACGCTTGCAGATAAAAAAGCTGACGAATTAATTCGTCAACTCATTTCCGAAGCTTATCCAACTCACGCTTTTTTAACTGAAGAATCCAGCGACGATAAAAGTCGTCTTGAAAATGATTATGTTTGGATTGTTGATCCTGTTGATGGCACAAAAGATTTTGTTGATAAAAACGATGAGTTTACAACAAATGTGGCTTTAGCTTATAAACACGAAGTTGTTGTCGGAGTCGTTTTAGTTCCCGCTAGCGGTGAACTGTACTATGCAACTAAAAACGGTGGTAGTTTCTATCAAAAGAAAAACCGTATCAAAAAAATCCGCGTTAATAATAAAACTAACGGCTTAACCGTTTTAACTTCACGTTTCCATGTCAACGATCTTGAGCTAGCAACCATCGCAAAACATAGCGGTAAAATTAAAAGACGTAAAACTTTTGGAAGCGCCATTAAGCCTTGTCGCATCGCTCGTGGTCTCGCCGAACTTTCCTATCGCCTATCATCAGGAACCAAAGAATGGGACACAGCTGCCAGTCAAATAATTGTTGAAGAAGCCGGTGGCGTTTTTGTCAAACCGAATGGCGAACGGATTCTTTATAATCGTGATGACGTTTATAATCGCGAAGGTTATGTGGTCGCCAATCGGATTGAAAACGTTCTACTTTAGATAGTTTAAAAAAATAAAAAAATCCGCTTATTTGCGGATTTTTGTTTGAATTGCGGGTTTTTTACTGATTTTTTTCAATTGGCAAACGCGCGGATTCTGGCATGTCGAAAGCCTGTTTAACGGCAATAATACCCGGAACTTCTTCCATCAAGATTATTTCAATTCCATCGGAAATAGTATTATCAATAAATGCACAATCAGCGCACGCACCAGCCATTTCGATGTATATGATTCCGTCTTCGAAACCGACAAACTTAACATCCCCACCATCGCGTTGAATGAAGGGGCGAATTTTACTGAGCGTTGCCTCTATTTGATTTCTTAATTCTTTGTCCATAGTTTTGATAACGTTCGTTATTATAGAAACATTAAGTCATCTTTTCAAGTTATGTGATAATATTTTTAATATCTCATTAACAATAAATATATCCAGCGAATGGATGAACCATGATCCCTGTGACCTTAATTTTTCATTCGCTGGTAAAATAAAAGGAATGTCGCGGAACCTCTAAAATTTTACTACTGCTTGACAGT
>JAEWUY010000014.1 GCA_023396795.1 Bacillota bacterium
CTATGTCACAGATGACATTGACGAAGACGGATGGGCCAAGGCAATGAAACATTTCGGTCTAATCGACTAAGTAAAAGCAAGTGCAATCATGCACTTTTTTTATTTCTAGTTAAAACATTATGCGCAATATTATTACATTTGTCATATTTCTACATCAAAAGGCCACGATTATTGATAAAATAAAAGTAAGCATATAACATCAATACAATCTTTTTAGAAAACCGGGGGGCAAGTAATGCACCAAACGGGAGTCAACAAGACAATTAGTTTTAACGATTTAACAGATTTAAATAGAAGACGCTTGTTATTAACGACTTTTATCTTTTTAATAATTGCCTTTGCCTATGGGATTCTAGCAAACATTATCGTGACACAATCTTTGTGGGCTATTATTGGCTTTTCGATTTCCCTGTTGGCGGCAGGAGCGGGTTTGACTTACTATCTTATATCCAAACACGCTTACGCTTCCTCAATCATCGCTGTCGTTATTGTCATTGTGACTTATCTTGTATATTTAGAAATTTCGATAAGTGCGGCCTTTGTTTTATACTTCTTTCCCATCACGATTATTATCGCATTTTATTTAATGGGAAGGTGCTCGGGATTAATTATTTCGATCGCTATTTTACTGGCAACGATTTTATACATTACTCTGCGACCAGGCGTGTGGGGTCAGGTAGTTTTTGATGAAAGTGCATTAGCAAACTTCGTTATAAGTTCTACTGCCTCTGTTGCTTTAATTCTGCTTTATGAATCCACGCTTATCGAGGCCCACGATAAACTCATTCGTTCCAATCGCATGTTAGAAGTAATGTCGGTTACTGATTCCTTGACCGGTTTAAATAATCGCAAATGGATTGATAACGAGCTAGCAAAAAGACTTGAAAACGCAAAAAAAGGACGCAAATTCTCAATATTTGTCATCGATTTTGATGATTTTAAACATATTAATGATGAATTCGGACATATCGCTGGAGATCAAGCTTTGCAATCATTTGCTGACTTGATGCGCCTAGGCAATAGTTATAAAGTTGGTCGCTGGGGTGGCGAAGAATTTATCTATTTTTGCGACGCAAACACGATTGAAGAAGCTGTCGAGTGTGCAGAAAAAATACGTTACCTAGTCGCCGATAGTATCTTATTCGTAAATAAGAAAATAACAATTAGTATCGGCGTCGCGGTTTACGAAACGGGCGATACTGCCATTACAATTTTAAATCGTGCCGATAAGGGTGTTTACAAAGCCAAAGCCGAAGGCAAAAACCGTGTTTGCCACATTGATATAAGCTCAATAAAAAAGACAAAACTTAAAAATTAAAATATCTTATTTATGATAAACTTCGTTGCGATTGATTTTAAAAGCGCGATAAATTTGTTCGAGTAAAATAACCCTGGTCATTTGATGAGTAAACGTTAATTTACTTAATGTCACAATTTCGTTTGCGCGGGTTTTAACTTCAGGACTTAAACCAAGTGATCCACCAATAACAAAAACAATTTCCGAATTGCCTCTTTGAAAAAGGCTATCTATATATTTGGCAAACGTTTCACTGTCTCTTTGAGGACCATTTAAGTCAAGGGCTACAACAAGATCTTTGTCTTTAATTTTCTTAAGAATCTTTGTCCCTTCTTTCAGTTTGACTTTTTCTTGCAGAATTTTTGACATCTGCGGAGGGGCGGGCTCGTCTTTTACTTCGATAATTTCAACTTTCGTATATAAAGAGAGACGATTTGTATATTCTTCAAGCGCCACTCGCCAATAATCTTCTTTAATACTGCCAACGGCGATAATTTTAACTCTCATCGCTTTGTCCTCCTTGAATCATGGACCACTGCTTCGCGCAACGAATATGGATTTTATCGAGATTTACAAAACGTTTTTTTAAGATACGGTTATAAGCCTCAAGTGCTGTCTCGTCATTGTTGGCTTCCTCTGAAAGGTGGGCCAAGATAACTTCCTTTGTCCGCTCGCCAATTACTTCGCTAATATATAAGGCTGAGTCTTCATTGGATAAATGACCAACATCGCTTAGAATTCTTTGCTTTAAATCCGCTGGGCGATTGGTTCTAAGCAACATCTTAATATTGTGGTTAGACTCAATTATATAGTAGTCGGCGTTGCGCATGACTTCGAGGTTTTTTTCACTAATAAAACCGGTATCGGTCATGTAAACTAGTCTTTCTGGATTGTTTTCGAATAAAAAACCAATGGGGGCATAAGCGTCATGAGAAGTTGAAAGAGGTGTAATTTCTAAACCAATAAGACTAAGTTTTTCATAAGGTTTGATGATGTTATATTTCGTTCCGCCGAATGTACCTTCGGTAGCATATAGTTTCTCTTCTTTAAAAAATTTGGCCCCACTAGCGTGATCGCTATGTTCGTGAGTAAACAAGACGGCCTCAATATCGTCAAATCGATAACCAATATGTCCGAGTTCTTCTTTAAGGCGCGATAAGGTAATGCCCATATCGATTAAAAGAACACGATTATCGTGTTCTAATAAAGTCGCATTTCCTTTTGAGCCACTGGCCAGGATATAAAAACGCATTCTTATTCCCCGTCAGATTGAGCTTCGATTTTAGCCAATGCTTCTTCGTATTCTTTTGTGGGATTATCAAATCGTCCGTAACTTTTGAAGAAATGAAGGGCAACGCGGCCTGTCTTACCATTCCGATTTTTAGCAATAATAACTTCGACAGTCGATGCATCACCGGGCATTAGGGCCTCAAGGGCTCGTTTTTGTTCTTCTTTTGATTTTCCTTCCGCTGATTCGCTGGCTCCATATTTATCAGGGCGCTTGTTAACGACCTTTGCGCCAATATTTTCATAATAGTCTTGGCGATAAAGTAAAAGAACTAAGTCAGCGTCTTGTTCAATTGAACCCGACTCACGAAGGTCGGATAATTGTGGTTTTTTATTTTCGCGTTTTTCAACTTCGCGCGACAACTGCGAAACAGCCACAACCGGAACTTTTAGTTCACGGGCTAAATCTTTGAGGTTACGCGAAATTTCGCTAACTTCTTGCTGACGTGATTCAAACTTCTTTCCACTGCTTGTGATTAAACCAATGTAATCAACAATGATTAAACCTAAATCGCCTTGTGTGGCTTTTAATTTACGTGATTTTGCAATAATGTCATAAAGCTTAATTCCCGGGGTGTCATCAATGAAAATTGTCGAACGGGAAATAGTATTAATAGCTTCCTCAATCGCGATGCGTTCGCTCTTATTCAGCCATCCGGTCGTAATGTGATCAAGATCAACACAGGCGCGATTGGCAACAAGGCGTTTCGCTAAAGAATCCGCCGACATTTCTAAAGAAAAAATGGCCACAGGGATATTGCTTTTTAATGAGGCATTGAAAGCGATATTAAGGGCTAAAGCGGTCTTGCCAACGCCCGGACGAGCCGCCATAATAATGAGGTTATCTTTTTGAAAACCATGCGTAAATTGATTCAAGGCAGTATAACCAGTATTAACGCCCGTTACTCCGTCTTCACTGGCTTGTTTAGATTGTAAATTGATGCTTTCACGAACGCGATCAGCTAGTTCATCGCTAGCGATAAAATTAGAAATACGACGCTTTTCGGTGACTTTTTTAATTTTGATTTCCGCTTGTGTAACAAAATCGCTAATGTCTTCGATTTCTTCGCTTTGGTACTCTGTATCAATCTCACGAATCGTCAATAAGAGATTACGAATAACGGCTTGGTCCTTAATAATTTTGATATAAAACTCGAGATTCGATAGAGAAATCGCGGATTGGGAAAGTTCGAGTAAATAGTCGGTCCCGCCAACACTATCTAATTCTTTTGAATTAATAAGTTCTTCGGTAACCGTTTGAACATCGATAGGAATATGTTTGTCTTGTAGTTGGCGCATGGCTTTAAAAACGGCCCGATTCGCATAGTTGCCCTCATATAGCTCTTCAACAGCCAAAGAACCTAATCCATCGACAACGGCTTCAGGTGATAAGAGCATGGCGCCAAGAACGGCTTTTTCGGCTTCTTTATTATTTGGTAATTCGTCGCGTGTTCTAGCCATCTTCTACTCCTTTTTGACGACGTGAACATTAACAACTCCCACGACGCCTTTATATAAATCAATGCGAAGTCGCGAATAACCCAAATTGTTGATTGGGAATTTGTCGAGAAAACGGCGCTTATCAATTACAACGTTGTGTTTGTTTTTAAGTTCAGCTTCAATTTGTTTACTTGATATTGAACCAAACATTTTTTGATCAGCCCCGACTTGGACAATAAATTCTAAAGTGATAGCCTCCAGTTTTTTGGCGACCTCTTCGGCTTTTTGCCGCTCTTGTTCAACGGCATCTTTTTGATCTTGTATTTGCTTATTTAAAACTTCCTTTGAGCGCGACGTTTCTGCCACAGCGAGACGTCGAGGAATTAAAAAATTACTTGCGTAACCATCGCTAACTTCAACGCTTTGACCTTTTTTGCCAACATTTTTAACATCTTGCAGTAAAATAACCCGCATATTATGACCTCGCTTTCTGCTCTTGCGAACGAGCATCGTTTAAATACTCATTCAATACCTCTAATAATTTTTCTTCGGCCTTGCGAATCGAGGTATTTTTAAACGTTACTCCGGCGGATGTAAAATGACCACCGCCAAACATTTTTTCAGCTAACATTTGAACATTGATCGTCCCATCACTGCGAGCCGAGATTCGTGTTTCTTTTTCATCAGTGTTACCAATGACAAATGCGGCATTAACGCCTTTCATCTGCATGCACTGATTCGCCACTTTGGCTAGTGTGGCTTGTTCAATTAATTCGCCTTCTTCAGACACACAATAAACAACGCCATAATGTGGTGTCTTCAAAGTGGAAATAATCTTGGTAACGAGGGAGTATTCTTCGAATTCATCTTTTAAATAATCATCAGCGACCGAGTTATCCGCTCCATATTCTTTAAGAACCATTGAAGCTTCAAAGGTGCGAATACCAGTATTTTTCGATTTGAAATAGTTCGTATCTAGGAAGACGCCCGAAAGCATTAAGGTTGCATAGGTCGGAGAAATATCAATCCGTGGATTGGCGGAGGAATAGCGAATAAGTTCAGTCACCAATTCACAAGTCGAAGAGGCGCTTGGTTCAACATAACTGAAAACCGGTGATTCGATAAATTCTTCGGCCCGGCGATGATGATCGATAACCATGACTTTCGTAGCTTTTTCGAGTAGTTTAGGAGCCATTGTCAAACTTGGGCGATGGACGTCACAAACGATGACTAGTGTATTTGAGCGGACTTTATCAACGCTGTCACTAGGCGAAATCGTAATCCGTGCTAATTCTTCACGGGAGAACGATCCAGTCAAAGCAAATTTTGCTTTGCGTTCCATTAATTTTGGATCATAAACAATGTGCGATGATTTGTTGCAATATTCACAAATTGCTCGCATACCTAAGCAAGCACCTAAAGCATCCATATCCATGGCGGTATGACCCATGATGATTACGTTGCTTGAATTTTTAATTAGCGACAAAACAGAGTCGGCCATAACACGAACCTTAACTTTGTTCCGCTTTTCTTGGGCTTCGCTTTTGCCACCAAAGAACATCAGTTCATCGCCATATTTAGAAACAACGACCTGATCGCCGCCACGCGACATAGCAATATCGATGGCGTTGCCGGCCATTTCATTAAGTTTAATTACATCAGGAAAGTCATGGGCCAAACCAATTGAAAGAGTTGGTGGGGTTTCTTCTTTCGCACCAAGCTCCCGGACTTTCTCAAGTAATGAGAAACGATCTTTTTTCATGCGATTTAAAGAAGAAAAATTGCATAAAGCAAAATAGGCATCATTCCGATACCGTCTTAATAAAACACCGTATTCTTTAGCGTAATCGAAAATCAGGTTTTTAACTTTAGAAATAACGTCGTTAGCATCATCGAGATTACCGGCTACGTCCGAATAGTTATCAAGCATGATAATGCCTAGAACTGGAGCCTGCTCACGAGAATATTCAAAAATCGATTCGTATTCAGTCATATCTTTAAAGATATATAGACCAGCGTCACTTAAATATTTAACATCATAATTTCGTGAATTAACCTCAATTTTTACCACAACATCGGGACTGGCGTCATGGAGCTCGCGAAGTTTGGGCTGCCACTCAAGAATATTAACATCGAGCAAATCGATTTGCCGTTCTTGAAACAAATCATTGGTCCATAAAACAATGTCATTTTCATCGACCACAACAAGACCGATCATGCCGAATTTATATGCTTCTTGGACATCGTTGCCGATTAATTCAGCGGCTTTTAAATCGTTTTTCTTACGAATTTTGGAAAGACGCAAAATGACAATCCATATGAAAAGAACATTCACGATGATAAGAAAGGCCAACGTCGCAAAAAGATATTCGATAATGAAAATATCACGAAATCCAAAGAGATTATAAAAATAAAAAACAGCTAAAGCTGCGGCGCTGATTAGTTCAAGCGCTACAATAAACAAAGCGCGAATCTTTATTTTTCTAAGTTCTTTTGTCATGTTAACCTCGGCTGACTTTCATTATACCAAATTAGTAATAGTAAAAAAGTACAAAGTATTATAAGAAGATTATTATCTTGCTTCGTTATAATCATTGGCGCATTAAAATGCGAAAAGACTTATTTACGCCCAAGGGCATGAAAAAAAGAGCCCTGTTGAGAGCCCTTTAATTTCTTAGTCGATTACGAAGGGAAGAAGCGCCATATAACGAGCGTTTTTAATCGCTTTGGCGAGATCTCTTTGATATCTGGCCGCCGTACCGGTTGAACGGCGTGGCGAGATTTTACCGTTTGGCGTGATAAATCTTGAGAGAAGCTCGACATCTTTATAATCGATGTGAGTGATTTTATTTTTTGTAAAATAGCATACCTTTTTACGAGATCTTACTTTTTTATAACCCATTGTGTGTCCTTTCTAGAATGGTAGGTCGTCATCAACAATGTTGATGGCGTCTAAGTTCTTACTGTCTTCCGCTGGTTGTTCATCAGGTGTATATCTCGGAGCATCTTGGCGAACTTCGCCTTTTGGTTCAAGGAATTGGACTGAGTCACAAATAACTTCAAGCACAGTTGCTTTGGTTCCGTCACGACGATCATAATTTCTTTGGTTCAGACGGCCCTCAACACCAACTAACGAACCCTTACGGGTATATTTAGCGGTGTTATCGGCGGCAGCACCCCAAACGGTGCAAGGAATGAAACTGGCGGTTTTCTGACCATCGGGTCCCTTCATCCAATTGTCGACGGCTATTGTAAAGGAGGCGACGGCGGTTTCATTTGTCGTCCTCCGTAGTTCAGGATCGCGTGTTAAACGTCCAACTAAAACGACTCGATTAATCATTGATAGTCCTCCTGGCCTTAGTCTGCGTCAACTGTAATCAGATGACGAAGCACGTTGGCGTCGATTTTGGCTAAACGATCGAATTCAAGCAAAGCTGGTTGATCGGCTGTCACTTTGATGACAACATAAAAACCCTTGTTTAAATCCTTGATCGGATAGGCTAAATCCCTTAGTCCCCAGCCGGGTAATTCGGCTGTAATTTCAGCGCCATTTTTTGTTAAAATGCCGTGAAGTTTGGAGACTTCATCTTGACGAGCGGCCTCATCGAGGTCAGCTTTCAAGATGTACATGATTTCGTACTTTTTCATTAGTACACCTCCCTTTTGGTCATTCGGCTTCCATTTACTGGAAGCTGAGAGAAAGCGATAAAAATATCGCACAACAATAATATTATATAGTATATCTAAAGTAAAGTATTAATGCGCCCGGACGCAAGATTTTCCGGGACAAATAAAACGCTAGCGACTGGGTTAGATCGCTTTTCGTTTTGATGCTCCTTCCCTACTGATATATAAGCAAGAAAAAGGAAAAATGTTTATTTATCCCTCATACAAGGGAACAAGATGACTTCACGAATTGAGGACTGATTGGCCATCAACATAATAATACGATCGATACCCATGCCAATACCGCCAGCGGGAGGCATTCCGTATTCGAGAGCTTCCAAAAAGTCAGTATCCATTTCGTTAGCTTCTTCATCGCCAAGTTCTTTGGCTTTAAGTTGAGCTAGGAATCTTTCTTTTTGATCAAGCGGATCATTAAGTTCGGTATAGGCATTGGCGAATTCGGTGCCATTGACAAATAATTCAAAGCGCTCGACAAAACGTGGGTCAGCGCCTTTTTTCGTTAATGGTGAAATTTCAATTGGATAAGAATGAACAAACGTCGGCTGAATCAAGTCATCTTCACAATATTTATCGAAGAACTCATTTATGATGTGCCCAACGCCAGTCATATGTTTTTCAACATGAATATCATGTTGTTTGGCAATCTTTACGGCTTCTTCAAACGAATAGACTTCATTAAAATCGATACCGGTTTTTTCTTTGACTAAATCGACCATAGAAACCCATCTAAAGGGCGTACCCAAATCGATTATTTTATCGCCCCACGGAACTTGTGTGGTGCCTAAAACCTTGAGGGCCGTTTCCCGTAAAACGTTTTCGGCTAAATGCCTCATGTCATCCAAATTGCCAAAAGCTTGATACAATTCGACGGTTGTAAATTCTGGGTTATGGCGAGTGTCCATACCTTCATTACGGAAAAGACGACCAATTTCGTATACTCTTTCAATCCCACCAACCATTAATTTTTTTAAGGGGAGTTCAGTGGCGATGCGAAGATAGAAATCTTTATCAAGAGCATTATGATGTGTTACGAAGGGCCGAGCATTCGCGCCACCAAGGATTGGTGAAAGAACGCTAGTTTCAACCTCAACAAATCCTTGTCCATCGAAATAATTTTGCATAGCCCGAATAACGCGTGGTCTGAGTAAAGCAATTCGCCTTGATTCGTCGTTAACAATTAAGTCTACATAACGGCGACGATATCTTTCTTCGACGTCAGTTAGACCATGGAACTTTTCTGGTAAAGGACGAAGTGCTTTGGTTAAATGCGTGTACTCGTCAACGCGAACGGTAATTTCACCAGTTCTCGTCAACATGATACGACCCGCCATGCCAATAATGTCGCCTAAATCGGCTAAACGAAAAACCTCGTAAGTTTTTTCGCCAACGACGTCAATGCCAATATATCCTTGAATCGAACCACTGCGGTCTTTAATATTCACAAAAGAAGCTTTTCCCATTCTACGAATGGCCATAATACGCCCCGCAACTTTAACGCGAAGATTCATGACTTCAAGTTCTTCATTATTCTTGCCTTTGACAAGTTCGATTATTTCTGAAATATCATGACTTTTTTCATATTTCTGTCCGAAAGGATCAACGCCTAATTCACGATACTTACTAATTTTATCGCGCCGGATTTGTTCTTGATCAGTTAAAGTTTCTTCTATCATACTGTTTTACCTCTTTTGCTTATATAAGCATATCATTTACATTTACATTTTCAAAACGAACGATAAATTACTTAATCGACTTTAAAATAGCTTCTAAATCATCCCGTGTATTGATGTCGGTAGTTAAGGCGCCTTTGATTGGTTTCATCCCTGGATAACCATTAAAAAATTTGGGAGCGATTCCTCGTAAAATCATGATTGCTTGTCTTTCGCCTTTTTCTTCAATTAGCATGTTTGCGTAGTTACGTAAATAATTAACTTGTTCCAAGAGACTGGCATTTTCCAATCGCTCTCCGGTTGTTAAATATGTATCAATTTGTTTGACTAAATGGGGATTACCTACTGCCCCTCTCGCGACCATTACAGCGTCAGCTTTTGTCATTTCAAGCGCCTCAATCGCTGCATCTAGAGAAAAAATATCACCACTAATTATTAATGGAACCTTCATTTGATCTTTAAGCCCAATAAGCGCTGACCAATTAGCTTTTCCGGAATACATTTGTTCTGTCGTTCGCGCATGAATTGTAATAGCAACGACTCCGGCTTTTTCTAAATGCTCAACCACTTTTTTAAAATTAATGGTTTTATCGCTCCAACCCAAACGAATTTTCGCCGTCACAGGCTTGCTAGAATAGGTAACGATTTGAGAGACATAGTCTTCTAATTTTTGAGGATTTTTGAGCCAAGCAGAACCAGCGCCTGTTTTAGTAACCTTCGGAACCGGACACCCAAAATTTAGATCAATAAAATCGTATAGAATATTTGAATTTTGAATGATTTCAATGGCTTTTTGTGCGTTTTCAATTTTACTCCCAAAAAGTTGAATTCCGATTGGACGATCGGTTTTATCGGTTGGCAAATACGAAAAGGTATTTTCATTTCCGTAAAACAAACCACAGTCACTAACCATTTCGGTAAAGCTTAAGCCGACACCAAACGGTTTCAAAAAAAGGCGATAAGCTTGCGAGGTAATACCTGCCATCGGGCCAAGAACAACGCGCGATTTAATTTCAAGCTCGCCGATTTTCCACATATTAAAAAAGGAAGGTTTCCCTTCCTATTTAGTGCCCCCTGTTTCCGTTGCAAGTGGCGCAGCTGGTGGAGCAACTTCCTCAGCTTTAGGAAGACTGCGATTCTTTAGAAGATATTCGATTTCCTCGGCCGTTATCGTTTCGCGTTCAAGCAACGTTTCGGCAATTAAAATAACATCATCTTTGTGTTCGTTAATTACATTGCGTGCCATCTTATGAGCATCATCAATAATACGACGAACTTCGGTATCAATTTCAAAAGCGATTTGGGTTGAGAAGTTTTTTTGTGTCGAAGTATAATCGCGACCCAAGAAAACAGAGCCGGAATCCTTTTCATATTGGATTGGTCCGAGTGAACTCATGCCATATTCAGTAACCATTAACCGAGCAATGCGCGTGGCGACTTCAATATCGTTATGGGCGCCAGTGGAAATATCATCAAAGAAAATTTCTTCGGCTGAACGCCCGCCTAAATAGCCAATTATCCGAGCTTCTAACTCTTTCTTAGTTAATAAGAAGCGGTCTTCTTCAGGGGTCATCATAACGTGACCGCCAGTGCGACCACGAGGAATAATTGTAATTTTTTGGACTTTGTCTGAGTGTTTTAATTTTAAGCCAATAATCGCGTGACCAGCTTCGTGGTAGGCAATCGAGCGCCTCTCGTGTTGGTTAAGGGCGCGCGAACTTTTTGCGGGTCCGGCTATTCGCCTATCAATTGCTTCGTCTATTTCACGAATGGAAATGCGATCTTTCCCACCTCTAACTGCTAATATGGCTGCTTCGTTTAAAATATTGGCAATATCGGCGCCGGAGAAACCGACAGTCCGACGAGCTAGTTGCCCAAAGTCAATTGTTTCATCAATCGTTTTCCCACGAGCGTGAACTTTGAAAATTTCTTCACGTCCTTTACGGTCAGGAAGATTAACAGTAATTTGTCGATCAAACCGCCCGGCTCTTAACAAGGCGGGATCAAGAACGTCTTCGCGGTTTGTCGCTGCAATAACGATAATTCCCGAATTATCTGAGAAGCCATCCATTTCAACTAGAAGTTGGTTCAAGGTTTGTTCACGTTCGTCATTACCGCCGCCCATACCAGCGCCTCTTTGACGACCGACAGCGTCGAGTTCATCAATAAATACAAGACACGGAGCGGTTTGCTTAGCCTTGCGGAACATGTCGCGGACGCGACCTGCGCCAACACCAACAAACATTTCAACAAAATCTGAACCAGAAATCGAATAGAAGGGAACACCGGCTTCGCCGGCCACAGCTTTCGCTAACAACGTTTTACCAGTTCCAGGCGGGCCAACAAGGAGAACGCCCTTTGGGAGTTTCGCACCAAATTTAGCGAACTTTTTCGGTTCTTTAAGATATTGAACAATCTCAACCATTTCGGCTTTTTCTTCGTCGCATCCGGCAACATCGGTAAAACGTACTTTCGTGCTATCTTCACGACGCGCTCTTGAGCGATTAAAGTCCATGGCTTTCGAATTCGCGCCATTGACAGAATTATTAAGTCTTGAAAAGAAGAATAACGAAACGATAACTACGCCACCCAATAACAAAATGGTTGGTCCCCAATTTTGCCACCAGCTAACTTCAAACGCATCACTATCAACAAAATATGCTCCATTATTGGCGCTTGGGAAAAGAGCGTTATACTCTTGAATTTCAGCTTTGAACAATGAAGAGTAACTAGCGTGTGTTTCGGTAGCACCATCAACAATAACATCAAACGAATCTTTAAAAAGTTCGTTTGGAATCATAACTTCATAAGAACCTTCGGCGTTTTTAGCGGGATCATAGTAAACACCAGATACTTTTGTGGTTTGATATCCCGAGCTACTTGTCGCTGTTTTGATGACATAAGAGTTTAAGTTTGTATCAAGGTCATTCCCGGCAGCGGGATTTCCTGATAGATACCATACTTCTGGCGATCCTTGCATGGAAATAATTAGCCATACAAAAGCGAAGATGGCGACGGCCATTAATAGGTATGGAAGAATGTATCCAAATATTGATTTTCTAGGTTTTGCTTCGTTCATAAGACCTCCTGGGGCGAAATGATTCGTGAATTTATTACAAATAATAAAATGATTTTTGTTTGCAAGTAGAATAAATTATAAACAACGGACACCATCTTTCATAACAAAATAATTAAATATTTTGAAGCGGTAAAGCATTAAAATGGCTGTAAAGTTATAACAAGGTAGTTACACTACCTTTATTACAAATTTTGACTTCTTCGTTTCGACAAAATTCTTCCGATATCTTGGGACATATATAATTGTCCCATTCTTGCTAACAACGACCGGCCAAGACGTTCTAAGCCTCATCGGCATTTTCCAATCAATAAAGAGGCGACGCACTTCACAAAGATTGCCATCAACAAGATAGCGGTCTTTTGGTTTGAAGGTTCGAATCGTTAGAGGGTAGTCTTCTATTGTAATGTTTCGATCCTCAGCGCCATCGGTGAAATCAATTGCGAAAAAGTCTGTATCAAGAATTCCTGGTTTTTTCAAAATAAAGAAATATGGCTTGCTAGCAATTTGTTCGTTTAAGACTAAAACATCGTACTCTTTATTTAAACTAAAACCTATGCCAAGAGGAATATCGATATTTGGTGTTTTTGAAAGACAAATTTTCCGAATCTCGGCAAGTTGTTTCTCGCTAAGAGGTGTGTACTTTTGGCTCTGCTTAACAAACTGCGTAATGGCTTCATTGAAGTCTTTGTCGTTTAATTTTAAAAGAGCAGTTATTGATAGTTCTTTTTGATTAGAAACTAGCTTGCTGATATCTTTTTTTTGAGCTATAAGACTGGCGTTATTTTCTTTAATTTCTTTGAGGATTTGATACCTTTCGATTTCGGTTAATTTATCAACAACTTGATGGCGGATTTTGTTACGTAAATACTTTGTTTCGAAGTTACTAACATCAATCGAGAAGGGTACGCGATTTTCGTGACAATAATCGAGAAGATCTTGCTTTGAAAACGAGAGTAAAGGCCGAACAATTGTCATGTTTTTCATCTGAATGACTGGTTCTATACCATAATAATTAACGCGACTATTGCGCTGTTTTTGAATTAAAAAGGTTTCAATTAAGTCGTCTTGTTGGTGAGCAACAAACAAAGCTTTTGCATGATGTTTTTCATACATGTCTGAGAAGAAATCGTATCTTAATTCACGAGCCCAAGATTGGAAATTTCCAGTCGCACTTTTGGGTGCGTCAAATTTTTCAAAAAGCAGATTGTGTTCATTGCAAAAAACGCGTAAGGAGTCTTCTTCAAAATTGCTGACGTTGCGCTTGTGATAATTTACATGGCAAACAACAATTTTGTTCGTTTCTTTCATTAGAAGATGAAGAAGGGCCATCGAATCTGGACCATAAGAACAGGCAACAAGATAGGTTGCGGATTTGTCGATTGAATAATTGATTTGCATATTATGATCTCCTATCTGAAATGTTTTCTTGATATAAAACTTCATACATTTTTTCGGAATCGAGAACCCCAGCGTGTTCAAGTAACATCAATACTTTAACGCCGATGACATTACGGCCGAGTTTTAGTTCAAGTTCATCGCCGATTTTTATTTCTGTTGATGGTTTAGCTACTTTACCATTAACTAAAATACTTCCGCCATCAGCAACCTCTTTGGCGACAGTACGTCTTTTAATTAGACGTGATACTTTAAGATAACGATCGAGCCTCATATATTTATATTACAACCCCTAGTGTTTTTTAACACTATCATTGTATAGTTCAGAAATGATTAACAGAAGTTCTTCCAAGTCATTGAGCCACTCGCCGACTTTTCGCAAACGTATTTTTAATATTCTTTGAATATAGGATACTTTTACACGCGCTAAATACGGAACGATTCTTTCGAATAATGCGTTTCCAATTCCATTAAAAGAAGAAAACTCGCGCGATAAAACAATGCTTATTTCATCGTTAAACTCGATAAGTTCGCTAAATGCTTTTCCAGATGATAGCAAATCGATTCTTCGCTGTTTCAAAAGAGTGTCGACTTCACGTGGAAGACGCCCATAAACATCTCTCATTCTTTGGCTAACTTTAGTTAGAGCATTAAGGTTTTTAGCAGATTCAATTTCTTGATATAACTCAATTTTGTCTTTTTTCTCGGCATAGTTGGCAGGAATATAAGCTTCGACATTAAACAAATGGGCGGCTTTTGGTTCTTCAAGAACTTGCCCTGTCTTCTTTTCTTCGATAGCCTCGGATAACATTTTCAAATATAAATCAATGCCAACCGAATCAATAAAACCAGCTTGCTCTGGACCAAGAATGTCGCCAGCACCACGAATCATTAAATCGCGTTGAGCAATTTTATAGCCACTTCCTAATTCTGTAAAATCTTGAATCGCCTTTAGGCGCTTGATGGCTTTTTCATTAATTTCTTTGTATTCTCGATAAAATAAATAAGCATAAGCAATTCGACTACCACGACCAACGCGTCCTTTAATTTGATAAAGTTGTGAAAGCCCAAATCGATCAGCATCCTCAATAATAATTAAGTTAGCGTTAGCAATATCGATACCATTTTCAATAATGGAAGTCGCAACAAGAATATTTAAGTTCCCCGCGTAAAAATTCATCATGACATCTTCAATTCCGTCCCGTTCCATTTGACCATGGACAACGCCGATTTTAGCATTAGCAATTTTTCGTTGTAATTTATTGGCGGTGTTATATATTGACGAAACTTGATTATGGACATAGAAAACTTGGCCATCGCGACCGAGTTCACGTTCAATTAATTCTTTAATAACGTCCTCACGATATTGCATAACATAAGTTTGAATCGGCATACGATTAATCGGCGCTGTATTAATTTGTGAAAGCTGACGAATTCCCAGTAACGAAATTTGCAAGGTTCGTGGTATTGGCGTTGCAC
>JAEWUY010000056.1 GCA_023396795.1 Bacillota bacterium
GATTACCCTTATGGATTAATGTCGGTTTAGTAGGGCTTGGAGAAATGATTGCGGTTGGTATTATGGGTTACTTTATCTTTCTACTCTTAGGAAAAAACGAAAAGTTCCAAGAGATGATTGGTGCAAATCAAAATTATCGATTTAAGTGGTAATTTACCTACTCATATTTTAATATCTTTAATGCTATGGATAATTTTTATTTAGAAATAAAACACATCTGTCAACAAACCGGCGCTCGTTATGGAGTTTTGCACACCCCTCATGGCGACGTAGAAGTCCCAATGTTTATGCCCGTGGGGACTTTGGCGACGGTCAAAACACTTTCTCCCGAAGAACTCGTTAAAGCAGGTTCGGGTGTAATTTTAGCCAATACTTATCACTTGCATCTTCGTCCTGGCGAGGATATTGTTGCCAAAGCCGGCGGTATTCATAAATTTATGAATTACCAAGGTCCAATTTTGACGGATTCGGGCGGTTTTCAAGTTTTTTCATTAATGAACAACCGGAAAATAAGCGAAGAAGGTGTCATTTTTAAAAGTCATCTTGATGGTTCAAAACGTGAGTTTTCACCAGAAAAAGTTATTGAAATTCAAGAAAAAATCGGTGCTGACATAATTATGTCGTTTGATGAATGCATCCCTTATCCCGTTGAATATGACTACGCCAAAAAGAGTGTCGAACGGACACTTAGGTGGGCCCAACGTGGCAAAAATGCCCAAACTAGAAAAGACCAAGCCTTATTTGGAATCGTTCAAGGAAGCGACTTTGAAGATTTACGCAAACATTCAGCTCTTGAGTTAGCCAAAATGGATTTTCCCGGCTATTCAATTGGGGGAACTTCCATCGGGGAGCCAAAAGACATCTATTTAAAAATGGTTCAGCAATCAGTCGCCTATTTACCATTTGATAAGCCACGATACTTAATGGGTGTTGGTTCGATTGACTATATTTTGGAAGGCATCGCTCAAGGTGTTGATATGTTTGACTGTGTTTTACCAACACGAATTGCTCGTCATGGAGCTTTAATGACTTCCACAGGACGGGTCAATATTCGCGATGCCCAATATAAAGAAGATTTTTCGCCTTTAGACGCTAATTGTGATTGCTATACATGTCAAAGCTATAGCAAAGCCTATCTTCGCCACCTATATATCAGCGAAGAGACTTTTGGAAAGAGGCTCCTATCGATTCATAATGTTCGTTTTCTAATTTCGCTAATGGAAAAAGCTCGTCAGGCGATTCGTGAGGATCGTTTCGGAGATTTTAAAGAAGAAATATATCGCTCATTTGGTAGTGATAAAGGTTTTTAATGGACGTTAAACTTTTTGACTTTCATTTACCAGAAGAATTGATTGCCCAATCACCTTCACCTATTCGTGATAAATCACGAATGATAAGTGTCAATCGGACAAACAATACTTTTAAAGATGAACACTTTTATGACATCTTGAACTATTTAAAACCAGGCGATGTTTTAGTGCGGAATAATACAAAAGTTTTACCTGCTCGTCTTTTTGGCGTTAAAGAAACAACTGCAGCGCATGTTGAGGTTTTGCTTTTACGTGAACTGCAAAAAGATATTTGGGAGTGCTTAACTGGCAATGCCAAAGCCATTAAACTCGGCACCATAATTACATTTAAAGACAACATCTTAAAAGCCGAATGTGTCGAAGTTAAAGACGAAGGTATTCGTCATATGCGCTTTATATATTCGGGTGTTTTTTTAGAAGCTCTTGAAGAAGTTGGCCTTATGCCTTTACCCCCTTATATCAAAAAGCAATGCGAAGATAATAGTCGGTATCAAACGGTGTATGCCGAACAAATTGGCAGTAGTGCCGCTCCGACAGCCGGCTTTCATTTTACTCCTGAGTTACTAGATAAAATTGAGCAAATTGGTGTTGAAATTATCGATATCACGCTTCATATTGGCTTAGGTACTTTTCGTCCAGTCAAAGTTGACGACACTAAAAATCACATTATGCATAGTGAGTTTTTTGAAGTTTCGCCGCAAGCTAGCGAAGCTTTAAACAAAGCCAAAGAAGAAGGGCGACGCATTATTGCGGTGGGCACAACCTCAACGCGAACATTAGAGGCGATCTATCAAAAATATGGAAAGTTTGTTTCCACTAAGGAAGCGACAGACATTTTTATTAGTCCGGGCTATAAATTTGTAGCCATCGATGCTCTAATTACTAATTTTCATTTACCAAAATCAACTTTGATCATGCTCGTTAGCGCTTTTATGGGACGCGAATTCACTTTGCAAATTTATCAACATGCGATAAAAGAAAAGTATCGCTTCTTTAGCTTTGGGGATGCAATGTTTATTTATGGAAAAGAAAAATAATTATTATTTTGAGTCTCTAAAAGAGCTGGAACAGGTTGATACTTATCGTGTAAAACCTAAGCTTTTACTTCACGCTTGTTGCGCTCCTTGCTCGACATATACCTTGCTCTTTTTATGTCCTCATTTCGAAGTAACAATTTATTATAATAACTCCAATATTTATCCTTTAAGCGAATATGAAAAACGATTAAATGAGCTACGTGTTTTTCTCAATAATTTTCATAAAAAAGAAGGATTCATTATCAATCTAATTGCCCCCAAATATGACAACGATCAATATAATATTGATTTAGAGCCATACGCTGATTTGCCCGAAGGATCAAAACGCTGTTTTATTTGCTATGAAAAAAGAATGGCAGAAGCTTATCAATTTGCCGAAGAAAACAGGTTTGATTATTTCACAACTGCAATGAGCATTTCCCGTCAGAAAAACTCGCAAGTTCTTAATGCGATTGGTCGAAAACTTTCGCAACAATTTCCCAAGACAAAATACTTCTTCAGCGACTTTAAAAAGAACAAAGGTATCGATATCGCTCGGCAAATGCGTAATGAGTATGGCC
>JAEWUY010000094.1 GCA_023396795.1 Bacillota bacterium
GTCCATAATAGCGATAATCTTGCCACGTATCTAAATTCATATATAGAATCGGCGCAGTTTGATAAGTCGATTTTTCTGTAAAAGCCACGATTTTCCACGATAAATCATCGGCACCGGAAATCAGGACCATATCATTAACTTCATAACCTTGCTCTTGAATCGAAATATCAGCAATAACTTCGTTATCTCCTAAAGTAATAGTAGGTTCGGGATTTAAGAAACGGTTGCTTTCAATACCGAAAACATAAACATCAGCCCGCGTGTCTTCGATGGCTTCATTGGGAGTTGTATCTTTAATAACAGCCATGAAAATACCGAGTTTGGCTTTTTCACCACTTGCCGTTAGCAAATCGTAATCGTCGGCATTGTCATCTAAGTCATCGCCCATCGCGGACATTAAAATATTATCGTTTGATTCTTCCGTTAAGACGATATTATCGGCTTCCCATTTTGTGACGCCATTTGTATAAGAGGAAGCAAGACCATAAGCTAGTGATGTTAAAAAATAGACCAGATAGCTGACTAAGGCGACAACCGCCATAATCAAAGCGAATTTGCCTTTAGAATGTCTAATTTCTTTCCAAGCTAAAAACATAGTGTTCCTTTCCGTTACAGTAACTTTTCTATATCTTTGGCGATACGAGTTGGTTTGACATTCGGCCCATAGCGGCGAATCATCTTGCCGTGACGATCCACGAGAAATTTGGTAAAGTTCCACTTAATTTTTGGGGAAATAAAACCGCCCAATGATCTTTTTAACATCGTGAATAAAAGATTCTCATCGGGACCATTAACGTTTGTTTTAGCGAATCGCGGAAAAGTCGTCTTGTATTCTAAACTACAAAACTTAGCGATTTCCTCATCGCTTTGCGGGGCTTGATGGGCAAACTGATTGCATGGAAAATCAAGAATTTCAAAACCTTGCTCATGATATTTATCATAAAGGAACTGTAATCCCTCATATTGTGGGGTAAACATACATTTTGTGGCTGTGTTAACGATTAATAAAACGTGGCCTTTGTACTTCTCGAGAACGATTTTTTCTTTTTCGGCGTTTTCAACGGTGACTTGGTAAATACTCATCTTTTTGTATTCCTTTCGTTACAAGTGTCATTGTACAAAATAACAAATATTAATTCGCTATAAACGCTCAATTTGTATTGTTTTTTTAAAAAAGAGGCGATTAAGAGACATTAAACCAAAGCCGAGAAGGAATATTAAAAGCAAAATGAGAATAATCCAATAAAAAATACCAAAGGACGCGAAACCATATGCTTCAGAATAAACATTGAAGCCAAACCATCCAAATTCGTAAAAATCTAAAAAGAAATAAGGCGAACGGTATAACCCAAACATTACTCCGGTTGATGAAACAAGCAAAAAGAAAACAAAGTAGTATATGGGCGTCGCTAGTGAAAAAACCGAAGACTTTTTGCTCAGAAAATTATCCCGAGAATCAAACACAAAAAAGGAAACAAGGGCTAAGATTGGGGTCAATGTGTGAGAAAAAAGATTGCTCAAAGATAATAAGTACGATGGCATGTGTAGTGTTGGGGCGATTAAAAGCCAAAAAACAATCATCGTCAACGTAATCGCCACCGTAAAAACATATTTGACAACATAAAGCCATGACGGAATACGTAGTGATTTGTTTCTAATTTGAATGAAGCCCAGTATGGCCGTCGCCAAGCATGTAAAGCCAATCCAAAGATTGCTTTGAATTGTGTAGTATAAAATGGTCGTCGAAGCCATGAAAAGTGGCGTTCCAATCGAAGTTGCCAAAATACCTATAATCGAAAAAACAAAAACAAAACTGTTGATTGCGATTTTTAAAATGTGGTTTCTCTTATTTTTCATCTTAGTATAATTCTAACGATAAATAGTTATATATGTAATATACAATTTTTCTAAGGTACATCGACATCTTTTTGTAACAATAAAAGCCACGGGTAAACGTGGCTGAATAAAAATGCTTATTTTATTTATCTTTTAAATATTTTCTCACAATTTTTAAATAAAAATCAGGTTTTTCTAGTTGATGCATATGCGCGGAATCTGGAATAACGGATAGTTCGGCATTTTTAAAAGCATCTTTAAAAAGGTGGACAGTTTCAACTCGTGCCTCATCATATTGACCGCACGTTAGTAAGACGGGAACATCAACCTCATGAAGGCGTGAATATAAATCAAAGGTTTTAAGATTGCCCGTCACCGTAAATTCGCTTGGGCCCCACATTGATAAATAAACATCAGGGTTAATTTGCTCCACCGCCATTAACAAAGAAGAAGGCCATGAATCGCTACGATAAATAAAGAGGTGGTAATAGGCCATCATCGCTTCTTGATATGCCGCACCAAAATCGTTATTTTTTTCACATACTTCGATCACTTTTAATACATCCCTTGGTAAAGCTTCCATATTTTTGCGTTGGTCATTCACCCATAGCGGCGCACTGAGCAAGGGACCCGACAAAATTAGACCTTTAAGGCCTTTAGGGCGCATATTTATAGCGAAGGCTGTGACAAGACCACTGCCCCAAGAAAAGCCCAGGAGAATGAATTCTAAAAGCCCTAAAACCTTAATCACTTCTTCTAGTTCATCGACATAGTGATTCGCAGTATAAATACTGGCATCCTTAGCACGTTCAGAACGGCCACTGCCAAGTTGATCATAAAAATAAACGGGACGATCACTAGCTAAATCGCTTACTACTTCCGGCATACTTGGAAAACCCGGGCCGCCGTGGACTACCACAAGAGGAGTTGCCTTTTTTTCTCGGCCATAAACAACACACCAAATTTTTCCGTGTTTAGTTTGAAGATATAACTCTTGCATATTTGATTCCCGCTTTCAGTTTCAATATAGCCTGTCTTAAAATTGCTTCTTAGAAAATACTTTAGGATAAGATATGACTATCGAGTATAACGGTTTGGATATTTTCTCTTGGCTTCATTGGTGTGCTTAATGATAAAAGCCGATTTCGCTTCTGTGTATCCATCGCGATTATGTTCGTACTTTTTCCAAAGGCTCAACTTCAAGGTCTCGTATTGTTGAGCAATCGAAAAATGATCATTCAAATAATCACGGAAATAGAGCTCATCATTGTCGTTTTCATAGCGAAGATGAAGATGGAAAACTTTGTCAGCAAACCCATGATCGGTGTAACCTTTGTTAAAAGAGATTCTTGTGTTGGTTTCGTTCATTATAAGGTATCCACACTTGCTGATTATTTCCTTATAATCGCTTAACGGATCGCTTTTAGGCACTTCGACTAAGATGTCGATAATGGGCTTTGCCCATATACCTTTAATTGCCGTACTGCCAATATGATTTATGTAAACTTTTTTACACTCGAAATGTTTTTGAATTAAAGCGACTTCTTTTTGATAGTCATCGCACCAAACTTCTTGATGTTCAATCAGAAAAATCGGAAATAGTTCCCATAACTCTTCTAAACTCATTTCTGATAGTTTTTTTGCCATTCTTTAAGTAAATAGATGATAAATCTCATGATTAATTGTATACCTTTTGCATATAGATTTCTTTCGTAATAATCGTTAAAACCATCAAACTTCTTAAAATAGAAAAGCATTAAGCATTTATAAGTTAAGAGAAGGGCTCGTTATATTTTGGTGTGTTGGTTGCATACGTTTTGTTAGTCAATTATAATTTTCTTAAAGATAAGGAGAAAATATGAAGTATCAATGCACAGCCTGTGGCTACATTTATGATGAAGAATTAGGCGATCCTGATAGCGGCATCGCGCCAGGAACCAAATGGGAAGACGTTCCAGAAGATTGGACTTGTCCTCTATGCGGTGTCGATAAATCTCAATTCATTCTACTTGAGTAAGATTTGTTTTTAACTAAAAAGCGACTTGTTTTAGTCGCTTTTTTATTTATAAATAAAATAAGAGTCAATCATTTAGTTGACACTATTTAATCTTTAGGACCTTTACTATTTCTCCATAATAAATAGTATGTACGCCGTCTTTTTCATACCGCTTTTTGATTTGCGTTTCATTAATCTTGGTTAAATCAAATTGACTTTCAGCCATTTTACGGCAGAAAATTACGAGTTTGGCTTCGGCAAAATAGGGCGTTCCGTTATCTTCTTGAACACGCAAACCACTTTCTTTCATCTTATCAATTTCGCGACCTGACACACGCCCAAAATAATCTATTTGTGAGTCATAAGCTGCATCGAAAAAACAAACAGAAAAACAATCCGCTTCATCAAAAATATGCCGCGAGTATCGCGTTTCGTGAATATAGACAACGCATGTTGGTTTGTTCCATAAAATACCCAAACTACCCCAAGCGATTGTCAAACTATTAATTCTTGTGCCGCTGTTAGCAAGAGCAATGGCCCCATCGCTAAATAAATCAAAAACGTGTTTATCTTGTTGAATGTCTTGAAGTTTAATTTCTTTGTGTGACATATTTGACCTCTTTTTTGTTTATAAGCATTAAAACATCCTAAACCACATGATAAATCAAATTATCCAGTTCGGTGATATATTGCGCATATCCCGATGTATAATTTACCTCGACATTATCATTATCGATAATGTTAATCCAAGCAATTTCTAATTCCTTGCCTTGATTATTAATAGATGTTTTTAATTCCAGTCCTTCTTCAATCGTCATACTCATTAACGCGGTTGAATAAGCATCGAGAATAGAGGAAGATAAATCTGCCGACATAAGATTAATTTGAAGCTGCTGCGTTGATGGATATCCGGTTGTCGGATCAACTATATGATGGCGAAGAACATATCCATCATCAATGGGAATATTTATCCCTTGATAACCTCCCGATGTCGAAAAGGAGTATTGACCACCGCGCTTAATATAAAAGGCATATGGGGTCGATGGCGTTGGCCCTTCAAGTTGCCACTGCCAGGGACTAGTGCTGAACGTGCTTCCAAGAGTCGAAATAGAACTCGCTCCTCCGTAAATAAATCCGTGTTCGAGTTCGTTTTCAGTTAAAAGAGGAGCCAATAAATCATTAGCGTATCCTTTGGCGATACCCGCTAAAGTAAGCGACAAATCCCCACGAGGGGCGTCATTAAAGCGATTAAAACGAACATAATAGTCATCATCAACTATTTTTAATTCCAAAGTATCGTCCACTTCCTGTTGATTCATAGGAATGTAACTAGTTAAGCGATTGAGCAAATCGGACTGTTCGGAATTATAAATTGGGTCACGATTTAGGTAATCGTCACTATTTTCAATAACGTCTTCCCAAAAGTCGACAACTTCGCCGACGAAAATATTGAATTTAAAATGTGAGGCGATTGTCAATTCTAGGCCGCGTTCAAGAAGAAAATATAAATGATCCGGTATTTGTAACCACGTATCGGTATCATAGGCTTCATTAACCATATAAAGGTTATTGATGACCGGCGAAGAAACATCGTCTTCATCAAGGCGATACATGTAATGGCGATCGGCAAGTTTGTGAATGAACGGGACGTTATCAACATAAATATCCCGAGCCATCTCGGCGAAAGATTCAGGATATACTTTTTGATAACGGATTTCATATGATGTATTAAAGATGTTACGAATTTCACCATTATATGTTTTGGCGAATACATCATAACCAATTCGCTCAAGAGGTATGCTGTCGGGATCAAATTCAGTATTTTGAGGTTTAATCCAGAAAATCGATGAGACGAGTAATCCGCTTATAAGCAAAGTTGAAAGAAGAATTATCCACTCGTGTGGATCAAGCATTTTTAAAAGAAACGCATTAATGCGTGATACTTTATCTTTCATATTCTTCAAGGGATGTCGTCAAGCGAACACGCGTCACTACTTCACGGGCGATAACGGCAATTATTAGACCGCTAATAAGACCAGTGAATAAAAGAATTGGCAAGTAATTAATGACATATTGGGTTTGATACAAAATGGCGACCATAATGATTTGTCCGACCCCATGCATAACCGCAGATGTCATCGATAAACCAAAAATCGAAAATCGCTGAATAGAATATAAAATAATAACGAAGAGGGTCGCTAAAAACCAACCCGATAAAGCAATATAAAAATTAAAACCAAAGCCCGTAAACAATGCGACTAACACGACTCGCAAAAATCCGATGCTTACAAATTCTTTTGGCCCATAATAATATAAAACGATGAGGCCGATAGTATTGGCTAAACCTAATTTCACACCCGGGGCAATAAACGCCAAAGGAAGCAAAAATGCTTCTCCGTAATTAATAACAACTCCAATCGCCAGCAAAAGCGCTAGACGCGTGATTTTCTGGATTGATGGATTAGTCATGATCTTTCCTCGATGATGACCATAAAATAATTGGGAGCACATATAATCGGCGTTCCTGAATGGTCAACCCATCCTTGCAAAGAACAGTAATTAAGAGGCGATGTCTCTTCAGCAATCCGAACTTTTCCATTCGTAATTTCCAGGGTTATATCATCTAATAAACGCGGATAATCATCTTTTTTATACACAAATGACTGATTGGCGTAAAGTTCATGAGTGTCGATAACATTAAACTCATAATAAACATTGACCACCAAATCCTCCTCCGGACGATTGAAAACATTTGTTATGACTAACATAAGCGAGGCAAAAATCATCAAAAAACTAAAAGCATAAATATCGAAGCGGGTCTTTTTTAACGGTAATTTATTCATACTTTATTACCTAAAGAGACCTTGGCTAGGTTCTTTATCATACTTCGACTTTTATCGTCTTTCCATCGGAATCGGGTGTGGAATTAATGTAGTCAACAATATATTGATGCGTTTCCTTTTTTGCCGGGCGACAGGCTGAAACCTTCTTTTGCTGTCCTTTAAGAAGGGCTGTAGCCATTGCCTCACATCCCGGA
>JAEWUY010000130.1 GCA_023396795.1 Bacillota bacterium
GGCTGTGATGCCAGTAGTGATTGCGCTAGCGGAAAAGATAACGCTAGGTATGCGGGAGCGCATAACGGCGGAAGAAGACCTAAGGCTTAGGCTATGGTCGAATTCCTGAAAGTGCCACAGTGACGAAGCGCGATAGAAATATTGCGGTGGAACGCGGTAAACCCCACAAGCGAGAAACCCAAATTTGGTAGGGGAAGTGTACTAGAGAAACGAATCGATGTACGCATGCACATTATGTGCATAGATAAATTGTTATCCTCGACAGAACATGGCTTATAGGGTCGGTACTCACTTAGGAGATTTATGAATTTACCTACAAAGATAACTATTTCACGCATCATCATTGTCGTTGGCATGTTGATAGCTCTTTTCGTATTATCACTTTTGAATATTAGTGTGCCAACCTTGGGCAACACGGGTATTAATTTGGTCTTTTTAATAACCGCTTTTGTTTTTATTATTGCCTCCGCTACTGATTGGCTCGATGGGTATTTGGCACGAAGAAATAACCAAATTACTGATTTAGGTAAATTTTTGGATCCCATTGCCGACAAATTACTAATTGATGGTTTACTTATTTTTCTGATTGTTGCTCCAAACTATGCATCTGGAAATCTAACTTTTTCTTTGTGGTGTGCCATTATTTTAATCGCGCGTGATTTAATTGTGGACGCTCTTCGCTTAATTGCCGTTACTAAAAATAAAGTAATTGCCGCCAATATCTTTGGCAAAGCCAAAACTGTCTTACAAATGGTGGCAATTGTTGCTATTTTACTCAATGATTGGCCTTTTTCTTATTTCGACGCGGCTTTTCCATCAGGCTTGAAAGTCGCTGAAATTCTCGTTTATCTTGCGACAGCCGTGTCCCTTCTTTCGGGCATCATTTACGTTGTTAAGAATCGTCAAGTATTACGGGAGGAAAGAAAAAATGAAAGTTCATAAATTAGTTGAAGCTCTTAAATTAAAACGCCTCACGATTGGATCTGTCGAATCAATGACTGGAGGATTGTTTGCTTCAAAAATAACGGAAGTTTCAGGCGCGAGTGATGTATTTAAAGGAGCAATTGTTGCTTATGGAATACAAAGCAAAGAAAACCTAGCCAATGTTCGGCCACAGACCATTGAAAAGTTTGGAGTCATTTCCTGGGAAGTTGCTAGTGAAATGGCTTATAATGGTCGCACCCTTCTTGATGTCGACTATTGTTTAGCGGTTACCGGTAATGCCGGTCCAACCCTCGATCATGGCGAAAAAGAGATTGGCACAGTTTTTATCGCTATAGCGAGTAAAGACAATGTGTGGGGCATTCCGTTAACTTTAAAAGGCGATCGTGAGCAAATTCGCGAACAAGCCGTCGTTATGATGCTTGATGCAATACAAAGTATCGTTAAATAAATTCGCACAAAAGCATTTTTTGTACATATATATCTAGTGAGGAAATAAATATGGCTAAAGAAACATCAAAAGACAAGCAGTCGGCTCTCGATGAGGCCTTGAAAGCAATCGAAAAGACGTATGGTAAGGGCGCTGTTATGCGCTTAGGCGAACGCCGCCACGTCGAAGTGGATGCGATACCTTCGGGGTCGCTGATGCTTGATTTTACTCTCGGAGTTGGGGGCTATCCAAAAGGACGGATTATTGAAATTTATGGTCCGGAAAGTAGTGGTAAAACAACGTTGGCATTACACGCAATCGCGGAAGCCCAAAAACAAGGCGGACGCGCTGCTTTTGTGGATGCTGAACATTCAATCGACCCAATATACGCCCGTAACCTTGGCGTTGATATTGACGATTTGATTTTGTCGCAACCCGATAGTGGCGAACAAGCTTTAGAAATCGTTGAGATGCTAGCATCGAGTGGGGCCATTGACATTATTGTTGTTGATAGTGTTGCCGCCTTAGTTCCACAAGCCGAACTTGATGGCTTGATGGCTGATAATCAAGTCGGACTACAAGCTCGTTTAATGTCCAAGGCAATGCGTAAATTAGTGGCCGTGCTAAATCGGTCGGCTTGTACGATTGTTTTTATTAATCAACTTCGTGAAAAAGTCGGTATTGTTTATGGCAATCCCGAAACGACAAGTGGTGGTCGAGCCTTGAAATTTTATGCTTCTGTTCGTATTGATATTCGTCGTTCGGAAGCCATCAAAGATGGAAACGACATTGTTGGTAATACAGTTAACATTAAAATTGTCAAAAACAAAGTTGCTCCTCCTTTTAAATCATGTAAGGTGGATATTATTTATGGGCGCGGTATTTCCAAAGAGGGCGAGATTCTTGACTTATCAATCAATATGGGTTTAATCAAGAAATCGGGTTCCTGGTATGAATACAACAACGAACGAATCGGCCAAGGCCGTGAAACCGCCAAAGAATTTTTAAAGAAAAACGAGGCTGTATTTAACGACCTCGCCGCGCGTTTGAAAACCGGTATTGCTGAATAACGTTTATTTTGTTTTAGCGATACCTTCAATATAATCGCCTAGTAGATTTGCTAATTCTTCCTGCTTTAAATCAAGAACTCTTTGTTTGATTTGCTCAACAAGAGTTTTTTGTTCAATGCCCACTAAATAGTCAATCGTTACATCGAGAACACGAGCCATTTTGATTAGCATCTTCACATCAGGATCACGAGAACCCGACTCATAGTTACTAATTGTCTTGGAACTAACGCTCAATAACTTTGCTAATTCTTTTTGCTTTAGACCCTTTTGTCGACGGGCGTTTTTGAGATTTGGAATCATACATACATTTTTAGCGATAAGAACATTGCGATGCAATTTATGTTTGCTAATGCCGACAAAATGTAGATTTTAGTAAAATTAATGATACAAAATGTTCTATTTTCTAATTCAATATTCTTCACTTGCGAGTCATTCTTTCTCCAGTTAAGGTCAATTATTCTTATTCATTTCGATAAAAAAACGTTAGAAATTAAAACTACTGCAGATAAAAGTATTCTTTGTTTTAATTCTTTGTTTCTTTTGCTAAAATACTGGTGTATCGAAAGATACTTATTACCATAGATTCTTTGTAGTCTCTCTTATCGGATTAATTCCGTTAATAATAAACGAATAGGCGCATCATTATGCCACGTTTTAGGTAATAATAACTATTTTAGTTTAACTTTTTCCTATCTTTCCATAGGAAAACCATTCCGTAATCACAAACAAAACCAAGGAGGAATTATTATGGATCCACTATTAGCCACTATCCTTATAATCGTCGCTGCTCTTGGCGGACTTGGAATAGGAATCTTGCTCGTTTTCGTGATTCCTGCTCTACGAGCCAAAAGCGCCAGCAAAAAAGCTGAAAAGATTATCCGCGATGCTGAAATCAAAGCCGAACACACTGTCAAATCCGCCCAAATCGATGCCAAGCAAGTCGCTTATGAGATGAAACTTGAAACCGAAAAAGAACTTAAAGAGAGAAAAGCTGAATATCTTATCTTAGATAACAAACTCTCACAACGTGAAGCGAATATTGACCGTCGTGATGCCCAACTTATTACGAAAGAAAATGTTTTAGAAGAAAAAACCGAAAACCTCAGCCGTCGTCTTAAAGAAGTTGACCGTAAGGAAGAAATCTTACAAGAAAAGATTGATTCGATTATTCAAGAACTTGAAAAAGTCGCTCAACTTTCCGTTAATGAAGCTCGTGAAGAAATCTTTCAAAGAGTCGAAAGTAAATTATCGCGCGAAATTGCGGCTTTTATTAAAAATAAAGAAGATGAAGCTAAAGATACCGCTCAAGATAAAGCACGTGAATTATTGGGCCTAGCCATTAATAAATACGCGCAAGAAGTAACAACTGAAAGAACGGTCTCAGCAGTTGCGTTACCTAGTGATGAAATGAAAGGCCGTATTATCGGTCGCGAAGGTCGTAACATTCGTTCGCTTGAGCAATTATTAGGCGTTGATTTAATCATTGACGACACACCGGAAGTTATTACGGTTTCTTGTTTTGATCCTATTCGTCGCGAGATTGCTAAATTAACTCTTGAACGATTAATTAAAGACGGACGAATTCAACCAGGAAGAATTGAAGAAGTTGTTGAAAAAGTCAAAATCGAAGTTGATGAATCAATTCGTAAAGCTGGTGAAGAAGCGGCCTTTAAACTTGGACTACCACGTATTCATAAAGATTTATTGACCTATGTTGGTCGATTAAAATATCGTACCAGCTATGGACAAAATGCTTTTGACCATTCAATGGAAGTGGCTTATTTAGCTGGCATTATGGCCGCTGAACTTGGCCTTGATCAAAACCTAGCTAAAAGAGCTGGCCTTCTTCATGACATTGGTAAATCAATGGACTTTGAAATTGATGGCTCACACATTGAAATTGGCGTTCGTCTAGCTAAAAAATATGGGGAACCAGATGTTGTTATCAACTCCATAGAAAGTCACCACGGTGACGTTGAACCAAAATACGTTATTTCTCATCTTGTCGCCGCCGCTGATACGCTATCAGCAGCTCGTCCTGGCGCACGTAGCGAAACGGTTTCTAACTACATCAAAAGAATTGAAAAATTGGAAAGTCTTTGTAAAGCCTATGAAGGTGTTTATCAATCATACGCGATGCAATCAGGACGCGAAGTTCGCGTGATGGTTATGCCTGAAAAAATCGATGATTTAGCAGCTTACAAATTAGCTCGTGACATTCGCGAAAAAATTGAAAACGAGCTTACTTATCCGGGCCAAATTAAAGTATCAGTTATACGCGAATATCGGGCTGTCGAAACCGCTAAATAATTTCGATATAGAAAGCAGATTCTAAATGA
>JAEWUY010000055.1 GCA_023396795.1 Bacillota bacterium
ATCATCAGAGGATCGGAACAAAAGAACAGCGATAACATAGTCAATCCGGGATCGCGTCCGGGCATGTCGGTAGTCACGAAACTCACCGACGGAAGTTATGCAATGGCCGTTGAGGATAATGTCGAGAGAAATATAGCAAGTGCGAGTGAAAGAAGGGGATTTGTCATCCAGTTGTCTTATTCGCTTGATGGCCTGTCTTGGACGACGCCAAAAACGATAATCCAAACTCAAAATACGGGTTTCATCTACGGCACTAAATATTATGGTAACGGTGCGCCTTATGTAGTGACGCTTCCCGACGGCCGAATCGCCGTATCATGCCAAAGCAACGACGATTATGTGGGATTCGAACGCGCCGATTCCTGCGATAAAAGAGCCGCTTTGTATTTCAGCGATGAGACATTGTCGTATCAATCGCCTGTATCCACCGCTACGTTTTCCAAGCAAAACACGCGTTCTTTTGCCAATAACGAATATGGAGTATGGCCTTCGTTATTCATTGAAAACGGAAGGCTTCACTTAGTCTATCAGTACGGAATCAACACGAGCGAGACGACAATTCAATCAATAAGCACAGCTATTATGTACAAACAAATCGTATAAAACCCTTCAAAATATACATATTAGTCTAATAACATTGGTTTTCAATAAAAAACCTCTCGGCTTTGACATGTACCCCAAATTCTGGACAAACCAGAAGGAGGGGTACATATCACTTTGAGTGCGTGGCGAGAAGTTTTTTCTTATGCGACAATATGTTATTGATTGACCTTTTATAAGGCCATGCTCAACACAATCAGCAGCATGCCGACGAAATAGAAAAGGCTATTGGCCCTTAAAATCCATTTATTGCCGCGTATGACGAACTTATCGATGGTGAGAATGAAATCGGAAATCATGAAGAGGATGGCACCTAAACCCATTAAAGCAGTTGGGGAGTTAGGGAAGAGGACAATTAAAGCCACACCCATCATGCCGTGCAGGATAATTGAGGCTAAATAAAATGACATGGGCCATTTCATCTTTCCAAGCTTTAACATGTTGGGAAATTTTTGGGCCAAGAAGATGAATGTGGCAACTAGGACAAACCACGGTATCAAAACCCACCAGAAGTCTCCAAAACCATATCCGCCACTTACAATAGTTGCGATGTAGTAAGCGACAAAAACGATATTGGCGCACAAAAAGAAATCGCCGCCTCGATTCATATCAAAGAGCAAGGAGACATCGCCTATGAACGCCATAAACAAGGCGATCATCAGCAACAAGTGAAAGCTCAAAAAAGTATAATTTTGAAATTGAATGAGGGCGAAAATCAAAAACATCGACGATAGAATTATCTTGTTTGGGGCGCGAAGATACAGTTTCCCGCTCGTCTCAGTAATAAAATAGGTGAAGAGCACAACGAGATAAGCGATGATGAACCACAGCATGAATTTTGGACCTCCGAAAGCGAATGAGTAATCGTCTCGAATCAATTTTAAAAAGGTGAAGAGGCGATTCCTAACATTGGCAAACGCGATAGCCTAAGTTTGCGTTACATATGTAATATAACAAAAATGAGGCCTTATCTCAAGGCGAGACGAAACATATTTTACTTCTTGGATAGTTGTCGTAAACTCTTAAAAACACACAATTCTGATTCGGTTTATCATAATTAAATAATTACCATATTAATGCTTGTGTTATTAATGTCTTTTAGGTAGAGATTATTTCCTTCTTTGCGGTATTCGATTCCCGCTTCATTTAACCTTGTTATCAGCTTTTCGACACGAGAGGCGGGCACGCTGATTGCATACTCGATAAGACCAAGCTGATGAGGGCCTAAGTGAGGATTTGCCGAGCCTCCCCAAGTATTAAAGGCAAGATGATGGTGATATCCACCGTCGCTCGTAAAAGAGGCGCTAGGACCGTAATCAGAAGTTTTTTGAAAGCCAAGTGCACCGATGAAAAACGCTTGCGCCTGATCGATGTTATTGACGCGCAAATGAAGATGTCCCATTAATGTTTCTTGAGGAATGTTTTCATACTCTCCCTCTTCTTTTAGAAGGGAGGCGTGATCAATAGCGGCCGTCGTCATATAAATACCATCTTTTGAGCGCTTCCACTTGTTTTCGGGAAAATCGGCATATATTTCGATGCCGTTACTTTCCGGATCGAGGAGGTAGATAGCTTCGCTGACATCGTGGTCGCTGGCCCCCGCAAGGGGATAATCAATCGCTAAAAGATAATTCAAAAATACGCCCAAATCATGACGCGAAGGAAATAATAAGGCGTAATGAAAAAGACCGGTTGTCCTGGTGGCGTTTTCCGCCTCCTCATCGACGATAAATTTAACCAGCACGCGTCCGCTTTCGGTGCCGAGACTATAGCGATTAGCCGCTTGATCAAGAATCTTCATGCCCAAGACGTCTAAATAAAAGTCGAGCATCTTTTCAATATTTCCGACTCTTAGGGTCACGTTTTTGACGTGCATTATATTATTATTGTGATAGTTATTCATATCGCATTCCTTAGTAATAACTAACATTTTAAAATATGCTGCGCCACAAGTCACAAATGATGCTTTGATGATTTTTGTATTTCGAATGGGGTCTTGAAGTCTGTTGTCGACAGATAAAAGCTTTTTCAAAGAAAGGCAAACGAACTATTTAGCGCGGTTTATTCTTTCACCAGTATTTTTATAATCTCACCGATATAAACATTGTGATAAGAGTTGTTGTTATAGGCGTGACCGCTATCGGTATCGTAGAAAGCTTTGATAATTGATTTATCAATGAAGCCTTCTTGATCGATTTTGCCTTTGTAAATCTTTCTTGCGATGATGATCATCTTTGCTTCCTTAAAGGCCGGTACATCATCAAAAAATAGCGGCGTTAACCGAGTTTTAGAAACCTTGTCTTCGTCTCGGCCGGAATGACTACCCATATACGACAGATCCTTTTGATATTCTTTGCCAAAAAAACACAATGAGAAATGTTTATTATTATTAATAAAACTATCTGTGTATCTAGATGGTCTTACAAAGATTTCGACTGTTGGTCTACCGTTTATGTGTTTTCCCCAAAGAGCGCCGATATGCCCCCATGATGCCGTCATGGAATTATATGACTTTTCAGTTCCTGCCGTGATTAACATCCAATCTGCGCCGATCATCTGACACGGATTAATGTTTAAATTTTCGATTTTTAATTCTTTGAACGCCATTGTTTTTCTCCCATTAGTTTTTGCTTTTCGTGTTTATTTTCATCAAATAACCTGGCTGATGAGTCAATTCGATTCAACTTCCTCATAATAATACGAATAATTTGTTCCTTCTAGGAATAATTCTCTGTTATCAACATCTCTTGTTAAGCATCGCTTATCACATCGTAAGTATGTGCTGAATCAACGGGACTTTCTCTGAATGCAAATAAAGAATCATACTTTTCAATCGCTGACCAATCAACGCACTTTCCGATTGTATCAACAAGAAGCATGTCTAACCAAATTCTTCTTGCGCTTCCATTGCCTTCCATAAAAGGTTGCGCAATATTCATTGTAATGTATTTGCCAGCCATTTCACCAAAAGAAGAATCAGACATTTGGACATTATCATTTAATACCTGAGGAAAGAAATTATCGAAATCCAAAGCCTAATACCGCTTTCGTTAATAGAAGCCGTAAGGTATTCATTATTATCTTCAGCGCATAATTTAAGCTGTCCACAAAATGAGGACAACTAAAATAAAACAGGACTAACTTGATTAATCCTGTCGTTATCTAATGGCGCGCCCGAGACGATTCGAACGTCCGACCCCCACCTTAGGAGGGTGGTGCTCTATCCAGCTGAGCTACGAG
>JAEWUY010000126.1 GCA_023396795.1 Bacillota bacterium
CCCAACAACCGAACGAGTTATCACAACCGATTATCACAATAACAATGAAGGCTATCAACGTTACTTCCGTGGTTTTTACGCCAATGAACCGGTTAAAAAAGTAATCATCGTCCCGGCCGCAGATGGAATCGTTTATCAAAATACCGATATTTATATCGAAACGTATGACCATATTTTAAATAAACTAGACGCTCTAAATCAGTATCCGTTAACCGATGTTGAATATGATACTAATTATTTTGCTTTTAAAACTGATTTCCTGCAGACGCGCTTTATTGTCACACAAGTTGCTTATGGAGAAGGTTGGAAAGTATTTGCTACAGGAGAAAATGGCGAAACCAGTCAGTTGAAAACATATAACGCTCAAGGTGGTTTTGTCGGTTTTGTTTCACAAGCTGGGGCTACAAGTTATGAAATGATATATTACACCCCTTATTTAGCTACTGGCGTAATCGTGGCTTTTAGTGGCTTTTTAATTTTCGGTGGAGCGATTGGATTAGGCGCGTATCTCGATTTAAAAAAGCGTGCCAAAGAAGAGCAAGAGAACAAATAAAAACGCCCATAGGGCGTTAGTTGCGGTGATATATTTTGTAAACGTGATTCTTAGCGATTTTAAGAAGGTCGCTAACTTGTTTAATCGCGTCTTTAGGACTCATACCAAAATCAACAAGATTAGAAATCATTTTGCGAACTTCATCATCGTTGATATTAGCCGCCATTTCTTCGTTGTTGCCCTCAACGACGAGAACCATTTCGCCTTTGATTGAATCTTTATCTAGCATCGCTAAATCTGCTAAATTCATACGAATGTATTCTTCGTGTTTTTTTGTCAATTCTCGGGCCAGGCAAGCTTTACGGTTGCCAAATATTTTAAGCATATCGGAAATTGTTTTTAAAATACGATGAGGAGCTTCATAAAAAATTAGTGTTTCCCGCCGTTTGATTAAGCCTCGCAGTTCGTCAACGCGAGCTTTTTCTTTTGGCGAAAGAAAGCCATGGAAGTAGAAGCGTTCAGTACTCAGCCCCGAACCAATTAATGCACTTAGCATGGCGTTTGATCCAGAAATAACCGAAACCTTTATATTGTGGGCTAAAGCTTCGCTAACAAGACGATTCCCGGGATCGGAAATAGCCGGATAGCCAGCATCAGAAAGATAAGCAACTTTTTTGCCATCTTTTAAATCATTAATGATGCGAATTGATCCGGCAACTTCGTTGTGTTCACGACATGAAACCAAAGGTTTTTGAATTTCGAAATGCGCTAAAAGTTTTCCCGAAACACGCGTATCCTCACAAGCAATGTAATCCATGCTTTTGATAATCTCTAAAGCACGTGGATTCATCTCCCCTAAATTGCCAATCGGTGTGGCGACAATGTAAAGGATTGGAGAGTTTCCTTTAAAGTTTAATTCTCTCATTTTTTATCTCGCCCTTTAATGTAACGCATTACATCTTCTAATGGTAAAAATTTAACATCTTCGCTTGATTCAATACGGACCATTCTTGATAAGACATTATAGGAACTGACACGATATGAATTTCCGTCAATTAGAAAACGCTCTCCAACTGCTGGAAACTCTTTTTTAAGTTCACTATATTGTTCATCTTCATAAAGAAGGCAACAAATTAATTTGCCACAATGGCCACTAAGTTTAGGGATATTGAGAGATAGCATTTGGTTTTTAGCACGACTGATGGAAATGCCATCAAAAGAATGTAAAAAAGTCGAACAGCAAAGAGGCAGACCACAAATACCGATGCCGCCAACCATTTTTGCTTTATCGCGAGAACCAATTTGCCGCAATTCGATGCGGCAGCGAAGACGACCAGCTAATATTTTTAATAACTCACGAAAATCAACACGGTCTTCAGCAACATAAGTAATGGTTATTTTGCTTCCATCTAAAGTATATTCAGCATCTAAAAGATGCATATCAAGATTTAGGTTGCGAACTTCTTCAGCGCAAAAGCGCATTGCTTCGCTGGCTCTTCGTTTATTTTCTTCAAAAACAAACATATCAGTTTCGTTGGCAACGCGGATAATCGGCTTTAATTCAAGGTTTGAAGTATAGTTGCTAATCGCTTGTGGCTCGATGACAACTTTTGCGACTTCAAGACCGCGCACGGATTCAACAACGACATGTTCTCCTAATTTGATATCGTTAGTGTCCGCACTAAAGAAGTAAGCCTTAGAAGAGCTATAGAAGCGAACCCCGATAAAAAAGTTATTGAGTTGTGTAGACATTTATTTCTCCTTCGTAATGGCGATAATGACATGGTCTAGTAATAAAGCAACGTTAACATTAAGATCTAATTTTCCGCGTGAAGTCATAATTTCAATTAATGTTTCGTCAATATGACGCAAACGGGAAATTAACTCATGTAATATACTATCATAACTAGATAAAGTTATGCGATTGTTGACACGGATGTTAAGTAAATCCTGAAAAACAATTGTAAGCATATCCAAATAAAAACGAGCCGCTTCTTTGCTTTTAATCGTTGAAACAATATATTTTTGTGAAACATAAATGGCTTCTTCTTTAGAAGAGGCCAAAGCTTCTAATTGCTTATTAAGAGCTGCTTTTGCGTCAAGATATTCTTGGCTTTGAAGAGTTTGCATAATTGTCGAAGGATCATTTAAGAAAAAACTTAAAATTTCAGCATCTTCACGAGGGCAACCTTGATTGATGGTTTCTTTAATCAATTGTTGCTTGTCAATCGTTTTTAGATGTAAAACTTGCGTCCGAGAAATGATCGTCGGCAAGACTTTGGCCTCGTTTTCAGTCGTTAGAAAAGCAAAAACGTTTTTACCAGGCTCTTCGAGAAATTTTAATAAAGAATTAACGGCTTCACTCGTCATATTTTCAACCAAATGTAAAATATAAATCATTATCCCTTTAGCCTCTAAGGCCGTTTTTTCGAAGTTTGATGTGATATTGTAAACGTCATTCTTTTTTATCGTCGTTTCTTGGCCATCGAAAATCATTATGTCTGCAAAACTACCGTCTTCAATGCGAATACAAGTTAAACATCGCTCACACGCGAGTGGTTCTGGCATATCGCAAACAAGTGATTTTGCCAAATATAAGGCTACATCCTTTAAGGGCGTACCTGGTTCACCAGAAAGCAGATAAGCATGCGAAAGTTTATTTCCTTCGACAGCGTTAGCGAAGACGCGATATAAAACAGGTTGATATTTTTTAACGTACTCAGAGGCTAACATGCTTTTGCTCCAAGCGATCAACAATCGCATTCAGAGCCACCCCAACGACTTCCGGCAGAGTTTTTGAAGCATCGATGATAATGTAACGATCCCGATATTTTTTCGCTAATTCAAGAAATGTTTCTCGAACGGTGCGATGAAATTCAAGCGCTTCAAGATCAAGGCGATTAACTTCTCTTTTCTTATTGACGGCAATTCGTTCCAGCCCTTTTTCGGGTGTGATATCGAATAAAAGCGTCAAATCTGGATATGTGCCTTCGGTGGCAAATAAATTAATATTTAATACATTGTCAATACCAATATTGCGAGCTCCGCCTTGATAAGCCAGTGAGGAATCAAGGTAGCGATCACAAATAACCACTTTACCTTCTTTGAGAGCCGGCCATACTTTTTCGATTAAATGTTGGCGGCGACTAGCGGCGTAAAGCAAAGCTTCGGCTCGCGGATCAAGAGCTGTATTTTTCTTATCAAGAATAATACCGCGAATTTCTTCAGCAATAGGCGTTCCACCCGGTTCACGAGTGTAAAGTACATCGTAGCCTTTAGAGACGAGAAGACGAACGATTTCGTTGGCAGCGCTTGTTTTACCGCTGCCTTCTGGTCCTTCAAATGTAATAAACATTAGGTGTAGTCCTCCTATATTTTGCGGCGCCCTTCAAGGGCTTTGTTAAGTGTAAGTGAATCAGCGTAATCAACGTGACCGCCCATAGGCAAGCCATAGGCCAGGCGCGTGATGTTGACACCCTTATCTTCGAGCATTTTGGCGATAAACAGAGCAGTAGTTTCGCCTTCAATGGTCGGATTGGTAGCTAAGATAATTTCTTGAACCTGATTGTCTTCGATGCGTTTGATAAGCGAATCAATATTTAAGTCTTCAACACCGACACCTGAAACCGCACTAAGAACGCCACCTAAAATGTGGTAACGGCCTTTGTAAGTGTTAATTTTTTCAAAAGCATAAACATCGCGAAAAGAAGAAACAACAATCAAAGTTTTTTCGTCGCGTTCTTCATTGCTACAAATTTCGCATTTTTCATCTTCGGTATATAGTCCGCAAATAGGACACTTGTGAATGGAATTCTTAAGTTCAAGAAGAGAGTTAGAAAATTCACGGACTGCTTCTTCGTCCATTTCCAAAATAGCTAAGGCCATGCGTTCTGCGGATTTGCGTCCAACGCTTGGCAGTTTGGCGAACGAATCAACTAAACGATTCAATGATTTAAGGTCTTTCATTAAAATCCCATCATTCCTTCAACTCGTCCCGTAATTCGGACATTGATTTCGTCTTCTGCGGCTTTGATATTTTCCAGAGCTTCATTAACAGCAAGTCGCAACATTTCTTCGACCATATCTTTATTTTCTGGATCCAAAGCGTCGTTATCAATGTTTATTGTTTTGATGCGACGATCACCATAAAAAATAACTGTTACGGCACCGCCTTTCGAAACCAAGAATTCTTCTTGGGCAAGATCTTCGTGGGCTTTTTTAAGATCGCGCTGCATTTTTTGGGCTTGCGCTAATAAGTTTTGCATGTTCATGTGGTAGCTCCTTTAAGATTCAAAACGATATCTTTGGCTTTAGGTAAACGACTTAATTGCCTTAAAGCAAAGTAAGATTTTTGTAAGCGAAGGGCGTCGCTGCGGACAATTGCGTAAACAAAGACTTCTCGACCAAGAATGCCTTTTATTAAATCGACAAGGGCTTCTTGATTTGAAGTAATATTGATCCGCTCTGCTAGACAATCAAAATCATATTCTAAAACGAGAACGTCTTTAGCAACGATATATGGGCGACCATCTTTTAATAAGGTAGCTACTAATCCAAAACGAGGATGGGCAACTAAATTATTTAAATCGTCCCATTTTTTGCTGATAATTTGGCGTTCTTCTTTGTCACCTAAGACCATGATTTTAATCATCGTTTCATCATCAAGAGAATTTTTTTCGCCCGATGATTCAATGGTGCATTTTTCAAGTTTCTTGCTGTCGTTATCTTTCGATTTAAAAGTGGTGGCAGGTTTGTTTTTTTCATCAATTGCCATTTCGTCTTCAAGAAGCCAAGACGGGACAGTTGAGCCATTAGTTTCAACTAGCGGAGCCGCTTCGATGATTTTTGGCTGTTCGACTTCAACCTTTTCAATCTTTTTTTCAACTTCAGCTTTTTTAGAAGCCGGAATTTCGCTTTTTGTTTCGGGTTTAACTGGTTTTGAAGGCAGAATAGGTTCTTCGATATTATTTTTATTACTATCATCAATTGGCTTTTTGATTGAAGAAGTCGTCAAACGAAGTAGAACCAATTCAAATAGTGAGCGAATATTAGAAACAACTTTAAAATCATTCTGGGCGTTTAGCAAAATTTGAATCATTTCGTTGAGACGATCAATATCCAGTAATTTTGTCAGTTCCAAGACATCCTTTTCGGTCAGAACAGATAATAAAATTGGTTCTTCGGTGTTTTTATAAATAAGGGCATCTTTTAAGAGGTCAAGCAAGTTCGAAGTTAACCGCTTAATGTCAATGCCTGAGGCAATGAACGATTCCATTCTTTTTAAAACGTCTCTTACGTTGCCGCTAACGATGCCTTTAATTAAATCTAATTTTTCTTTTGTCGAAGCAAGACCAAATAAATCATAAACGTCTTTGGCTTTTATTGTTGTTCCGGCATAAGCTAGGACGTGCTCAAGGATTGAAAGAGCATCGCGAACTCCGCCATCGGCTAAGTCGATAATGGCATTAATTGCTGGAATATCGTACTGAATATTCTCAAGATTAAGGATTTCGACCATTTTTTCTCGAATCGCATCATCTTCGACCTTCGTAAAATCATAGCGTTGGCACCGTGAGACGATCGTTGGCAAAACTTTATGAGGTTCGGTAGTTGCTAGGATAAAAACGACATGGGCAGGGGGTTCTTCTAAAGTTTTAAGCAAAGCATTAAAAGCACCGCTCGTCATCATATGAACTTCGTCAATGATATAAACCTTATACTTGCCTTTAATAGGTAGATATTTAACTTTTTCGATTAAGTCGCGTACTTCTTCAACACCGTTGTTGCTGGCGGCATCGATTTCAATTACGTCAGGATGTGAACCGTCGGTGACACTATGACAATTGTCGCACTTGTTGCATTGATGGTCAAAACCTTCTTCGCAGTTTAAAGCTTTGGCGAATAATTTCGCCATCGACGTTTTACCGGTTCCACGCGGACCACAAAAAAGATAGGCGTGGGCAATCTTGTTACTTGCAAGAGCATTTTGAATTGTCCGTACAATATGCTTTTGTCCCGCTACCTCGGAAAATGTTTGAGGACGGTAAGTCCGGTAAAGAGCTTTATATGACATTTTGAGATCCTATTGGTAATTATACATATTTATCGGTTTTGATTAAAGACAAAAATCCTCTTTTAATATTAATATTAACGGCCAAAACAAACACTTTATAACAATATGGGGATGTGGTATAATCTCAACGCTTATAAAGGAAACAATATGGAAGATAGTATGCTTAAGCGCCTCGAGGCTACCAATACACGCCTCGCCGAAATCGACGCCGAACTCGCTAATGAATATGTGGTTCGCGATATTTCGCGTTTCAAAAGTCTTTCCAAAGAACGCTCAAGCATAGCTAGTATTTGCGATAAATACGATGAATATACAAAGTTTTTAAAACAAAAAAGCGAAGCGGAAGTCATGATGGAAGATGACGATATTGAGATTTCGGAACTAGGCAAAGAAGAATACCATAGTCTACAAATTAAGCTAAATACAATCGAGGAAGAATTACACCTTCTCCTTTTACCAAAAGATCCCAATGACGATAAAAATATTATTGTTGAGATTCGAGGAGCGGTAGGTGGAGACGAAGCAAATATTTTTGCGGGAGATCTTTTTCGAATGTATACCCGCTATGCCGAACGCAATAATTGGAAAGTCCAAATGATTGATGAAAGCTCTTCTGGCGCCGGTGGCTTCTCACTCGTATCTTTTATGATTAAAGGCGAAGGCGTTTATTCGAAGTTAAAATTTGAAAGTGGTGCGCATCGTGTTCAACGCATTCCACGCACTGAAGCGTCAGGACGCATACATACTTCGACTTCGACTGTTTTGGTTATTCCTGAAGCCGATGAAATTGATGTCGTCATTAATGCTAGCGATTTGCAAGTTGATACTTATCGTTCGCAAGGAGCTGGTGGTCAAAACGTTAATAAAACTGAAAGCGCTGTGCGTATTACTCACATACCAACAGGCATTGTGGTTTCATGTCAAACCGAGAAATCGCAAATTCAAAACCGTGAGATTGCCATGCGCATGCTTCGCGCAAAAATCTTAAGTGCATTGCAGGCTGAGCAAGACGAGAAAATTGGTAGCGAAAGAAAACTAAAAGTCGGCACTGGTGAAAGAAGCGAAAAGATTCGGACATACAACTATCCTCAAAATCGAGTTACGGATCATCGCATTTCCCTCAACCTTCAAAAGCTTGATCGTATTATGGAAGGCGATTTGGACGAAATTGTTGAAGCTTTGATTCATTTCGACCAACAGCAAAAATTGTTAGGCGAATAAGATGCCAACTATTGGTACGCTTTATTCAAGTGTCATTCGCGATTCGGAGTTCGCTAAGAAAAATGAAATAGCTCTTCGCGAGATAATCTGCCATATTCAAGGATTTCGTCAAATGTCAGAATTTTATATTAAAAATGATCAAGAAATCCGTGATTTGCCCCTTTTTCTTTCCTATTTAGCACGTTTTTTAAACGGAGAACCTGTTGCTTATATTCTCAATTATTCCCGTTTTCTTGGTCTTGATTTATATGTTGATAATCGTGTTTTGATTCCTCGTATGGAAACGGAAGAAGTTGTAAAACACGCTATATTGAAAATAAAAGAAGTGTTTGTAAATAAGAATATAAATATCGTTGATATAGGGACGGGTTCGGGAGCAATCGCTCTTGCCCTTAAGCAAACTTTTCCAGAAGCCACTATCTATGCCAGTGATATTTCAAAAGAATCCTTAGAAGTTGCCAAAATCAATAGTCAAAGAAACAATCTTGACGTTATTTTCTTGCAAGGAAAGAGTCTTGAACCATTTATTTTTAGTGGTTTACGCATCGATGTGATAGTTTCCAATCCACCCTATATTACAAACATCAAGGAAATTGACAAAAGCGTTATTGATTACGAACCCTATAAAGCTTTGGTTGACGAGAAAGAACTTGGCGTTTACAAAGACATTTTTAAAACGTATTCCGCCATATGCAACTATCCAATTTTAATGGTTATGGAAATTGGCTATGATATGCATGAAAAAATTCAAAGTCTTGTAAACGAGACACTTCCAAATGCCAAGTTTGAAATCATAAAAGATATTAATGGCAAAGAGCGAATTATTTCTATTTTTATAGAAAAGGCGTAAAATATTATTATGAAATTTATTCTTCCCAACCGTATTAAAATGGCCGCTGAACTCCTTAAAAAAGGAGAAATAGTGGCTTTTCCAACCGAAACTGTTTATGGATTAGGTGTTATTTATGATTTGGAGACGGCATTTCAAAAATTAGTCAACGTTAAACAGCGCCGACCGGATAAACCATTTACTCTAATGTGCTCAACAGTTGATCAAATTTATAAGTATGCCGAGGTTAATGAAACAGCCAAAAAAATTATTGCTGCTTTTTTTCCTGGTGAACTCACAATAATACTTAAAACTCGTCCTGATGTTCCAAAATGGGTTGATCTTGGAACCGGGCATATTGGAATTCGCGTACCTGATGATGATTTAGTTTGTGAAATGATTCGTCTTACAGGCAAGCCCTTATTAGTTCCCAGCGCTAATCGCGCCGATCAAAAACCTCTGACTAAAGACGACGAAGTTATTAAAGAATTTGAAAACGATATTGCCGGTGTTGTTCTTGGAAATTCTAAAGGAGCGACACCTTCGACAGTTATTGCTGTTTATGATAAAATTGAAATGTTGAGAGAAGGTAATCTTCGTCTTGACGAAATCATGAAAGAAATAGGGGGCGAATAATATGCGCATCGTAGTAGCTTCTGACCATGGCGGATTTGAATATAAAAACGAAATACGTCGGCATCTTGAAAAACGCGGTTTCCAAGTTTTTGATGTAGGTACCTTTTCTAACGAGTCAGTAAACTATCCTGATTATGCTGCCGCAGCCGCCAAAAAAGTCGCTGCCGGCGAAGCCGATCGGGGCATTTTAGTATGCACCAGTGGCGAAGGGGTAATGATTGCTGCCAATAAAGTTAAAGGTGTTCGTGCCGGCATTGGTTATAATGATACCGTTTCTCGTTTGCTTCGTGAGCATAATGACGCCAATGTCATTTCGTTCGGACAAAAGTTTATGGAACTTGATGATGTGATTCGTCGTGTTGATATTTTCCTTGAGACACCATTTACTGGTGGCCGGCACGCAAATCGGGTGGACATCATTAAAAATATCGAAGAAAGCAAATAAAATTTTCTTATTCATTCTAAGCAGGTAAGCCATATTAAAAATGGATTATCTGTTTTTTTATTACTTATATATCTTTTGTATGTATGTTTGTCCTCGTTGTGGAAACAAAGACCCTCGTTATATCGGCCTTAAATCTGGCCAACCCTATTGCCGCAAATGCATCGGTTTTATAGGTCGCGAAGCACTTGAAAATTCGAACCAATCTTTTCAATCTCTCGTCAAGATTAGTTACGAATTGTCGCAAGAGCAAAAAGAAGCTTCTGAAAAAATCGTTAATGCAATAAGAAGTGGGAATAACGTTTTAGTTAGTGCTGTTTGTGGTTCGGGGAAAACCGAACTAACATTTGAAGTCATAAGGGAAAGCTTAATTAAGGGTCAACAAGTAGGATTTGCTATTCCACGTCGTGATGTTGTAATTGAAATATACCGGCGTGTAAAATCGATCTTCCCCCACAATAAAGTCGTGGCAGTCTACGGAGGACATAACGAAACTCTTGAAGGAGAGATCATTGTTTTAACTACGCATCAGCTTTATCGTTATGTCAATTATTTTGACGTTTTAATTATGGATGAAATTGACGCTTTTCCCTTTGCGGGCGATGATGTTCTTCAAGCTATGTTTAAAAGAAGTTTGCGTGGTCATTTTATTTTAATGTCGGCAACTTTAGGCAATAAAAAATTAAGTGAATTTTCAAAAAGTGGTGGACAAGTAGTCACTCTCGATACTCGTTATCATCGCCACCCTCTTCCTGAACCAAAAATTGTAATTATGCTCGGCATTTTAAAACTCTTTTTCTTAATAAGAAAGCTTCGCGAATTTATTCAACTCGGGAAACCAGTTTTTGTCTTTACTCCTACTATCGCTAAATGCGAAGACGTGGCTGCTTTTATTAACAAATGGGTACGAGGAGGAGCCCATGTTCATTCGCAACTTTCTAATCGCGATGAAATCATCGAGGCTTTTCGAAATGGCGAATATAAGTATTTAGTCACAACGGCGGTTTTAGAAAGAGGGGTCACAGTAAAAAATTTGCAAGTTATCATTTACGAAAGCGACCACAGTATTTATACAGCAAGCGCTTTGATACAAATTGCAGGGCGAGTTGGGAGAAAAAAAGATGCTCCAGAAGGTGAAGTTATTTTTTTATCGGATCGGACAACAAAAGCCATGGAAGAAGCTATTTGCGAAATTCGAAACAAAAACAAAAGTTTGTCGCATTTGCTTTGAACCGCTTACCGCATTAAGTTTCCACGAACTATGGCATTATGATTTGTGTGTATGTCCGCGATGTCAGGAAAAATTTTCAACAATATTTGCAAAATCCAAACTTCAAGATGTTAAGGTTTTAGCAATTTATGAATACAATGAATTTATGCAAACTAATTTATATAAATTAAAGGGTTGTGCCGATCTTGAAATGAGCGCCGCTTTCTTATCTTATCATCAATTATTTTTGCGATTAAAATACCGAAATTATACTTTGATACCCGCTCCAAGCTTTTCTGAAAATGATGTGCAAAGAGGTTTTAATCATGTTGAAGAAATCTTCAAAGGGGTTGGCAAAGAAACACTTAAGGCCATTATCAAAATAAGTAATCGTAAACAATCTGATTTATCTGCTGTTGAGCGGAGCAAGGTTGGTGAGGTCTTGTGCTGGAATGATGATGTTAATATTACAAATAAGAAAATTCTTCTTGTTGATGATGTGATGACGACAGGATCGACAATCCAGGCATGCCTATCTTTAATTAAGAAACATAATCCTAAATCAATCGAGGTTGTCGTTATGTCAAAAGTCAAAAACAAAGGGGAAAGATAAGTTTGGCATACCATTATGTTTAATGGTAAAATAACATGGTTAAATATATAGAGTCGGAGTAACAAAAATGGCAAATTTTATTGAAAAAATATTCCGTTTTGATCAAAAAATATTAAAGAAATATTTTCGAGAAAGCGAAAAGGTTCTTGCCTATGAGCAAGAAATGTCCACAAAAAGCGATGATGAATTGCGCGCGAAAACTGAGGAGTTTAAACAACGCTTAAAAAACGGAGAAACAACCCAAGCAATTAAATACGAAGCTTTTGCGGTGGCCCGTGAAGCTGCCCGTCGGACATTAGGACAATTTCCTTTCCAAGTCCAAATTATTGGTGCTTTAGTTCTTGATCAAGGCGATGTCGCTGAAATGAAAACGGGGGAAGGTAAGACTTTGACGGCTACAATGGCTGTCTATCTTAACGCTTTAAAAGGCGAGGGTGTTCATGTAGTTACGGTAAACGAATATCTTGCCCAACGTGACGCCGATTGGATGGGTCAAATTTATCGTTTTCTTGGTTTATCAGTTGGAGTTAATATTCGCGAAAAAACCGCAAGCGAAAAAAAGGAAGCTCATCATTGTGACATTACATATACAACGAACTCAGAATTAGGCTTTGATTATTTGCGTGACAATATGTCGCAAAGTGCTAATTCTCGTGTTTTGCGTGGTTTAAATTATGCCGTTATTGACGAAGCCGACTCAATTCTTATTGATGAAAGCCGAACCCCGCTTATTATTTCTGGTGGCGCAAAAGCAAGTGCCTCGCAATATACGGTTGCCGACCGTTTTGTTAAAACCCTTAAAAAAGAAAGAGACTTTGAAGTCGATATTAAGACCAAAACTTGTAGTTTAACAGAAGCAGGTAACTCGCGTGCTGAAAGAATGTTTGGCATTCGTAATCTTTACGATCCTGAACACCAAGATCTCGTTCACCGTATTGTTCAAGCTCTCAAAGCCAACTACATTATGGCCCGCGACGTCGAATATTTAGTAGACGGAGAGAATCAAATTCAACTTATTGACCAGTTTACTGGTCGTATTCTCAAAGGCCGTGAATATTCTGATGGTTTACAACAAGCCATTCAAGCTAAAGAGAATGTTGAAATTAAACAAGAAACAATTACCCTAGCGACCATTACTTATCAAAACTTTTTCCGCTTATTTAAGAAGCTATCAGGCATGACCGGTACTGCCAAAACCGAAGAAGAAGAATTCCGCAAAATTTATAATATGCGTGTTGTGGCTATTCCCACCAATCGCCCCGTTATTCGCGATGACGCAACCGATTACATATACGCTCATAAGCCGGCAAAATTAACGGCCTTAATTAACGAAGCAAAAGAACGACACGAAAAAGGTCAACCAATTTTAATTGGTACCGTATCTGTCGAATCTTCCGAGGAAGTGAGTCGCTTATTAGCGTCTGCCGGACTTCCGCATGAAGTTTTAAATGCTAAAAATCACTCTCGCGAAGCTGAAATTATTGCCTTGGCCGGTAAAAAAGGCGCTATTACACTTGCGACTAACATGGCCGGTCGTGGTACGGATATTAAAATTGATGATGAAGTTCGAGCCTTAGGAGGGCTTTGCGTTTTAGGAACAGAGCGTCACGAAGCTCGTCGTATTGATAATCAGCTACGTGGTCGCAGTGGTCGTCAAGGCGATCCTGGTTTCTCACGTTTTTACGTTTCCTTTGATGATGAGTTAATGAAACGCTTCGGCGCTGAGAATGTTCAAAAACGTATCGAAACTCTTGGGGAAGACGCTCTCGAAAGTCGTTTGTTCTCAAACTTTATTACAAGTGCCCAAAAGCAAATTGAAGGAAAGAACTTTGATATTCGTAAAAATCTTCTCGATTACGATGATGTTATTGCCAAGCAAAGAACGGCAATTTATGAAAAACGTGATTCGATTTTGTTTGCTGAAAATATTAACGATATGATTTATGACTTCTTTCAAACTACTGGTCTTTTCTTAGCTAAAAAAGCTATTCCCGCTGATTCGCGTGACGGCACAATTAGTGGTGACCAACTTCGTAAGATAGTTGAACCCCGTTATATGTTAGAAGGTTCTTTTAGGGCTAATGCATATGACGAAGCACCTGCTGATGAAGCCGGTCAAGACTTAGGTGATACTTTATATGATCGCTATGTTGCTCGGCGTAAAGAATGGGGCGAGGAAATCGCTAATCAAGTCGAAAGACAAATTGCTTTGCAAACCATTGATCAGAATTGGACGCATCATATTGATACGATGTCGCGACTTCGTGAGGGAATTTATTTGCGGTCGTATGCTAATACTAATCCTCTGCAAGACTACGTTAATGAAGGCCACGCTCTTTTCCGCGATATGCTTGATAAAGTTTCAGCTGATGTTTGTCTGAAGTTACTTAACGCTATCGTTCAAATCAAAAAACCTGAAGAAAACGTAAATAGCGATGATAAAATCATCGACGCTCCTGCCGATACTTCGAAGGAAAAGGAATAATGAAAGAGTTGCAAGAACTAAATTTTGTCTTCAGCGAACTGACAAAAGCAGTGAATCGGCTCGGTGACTCTCTTTGACCTGGCCAGTTTAGAAAAAAGACTGAAAGAATTAGAAGCCATTCAAAACGAAGCTGATTTTTGGAATGACCAAAAACGGGCTGTTGGTGTAGTTAGTGATTATAACCGCATCAAAGAAACATACGACTCCTACCATAAAATAATTAAGACTCATCAAGATCTTAAAGAGTTGCTTTCTGTTACGACTAGTGATGATTTAGACATGTTATCTTTAATTGAAGAAACGCTCGAAGATTTATCAAGTGAAGTTAAAAGCTTGCGTTCCGAATTATATTTTACTGGCAAGTTTGATCGCCTTAACGCTATCGTCACTATTCACCCAGGCGCTGGTGGCACAGAGTCGCACGATTGGGCAGATATGCTTTATCGTATGTACGTTCGTTGGGCGGAAAAACATCGCTATAAAATGCAAGTCATTGATTATCAAGCTGGAGAAGAAGCTGGTATTAAAACCGTTACTATTGCTATAAGAGGCAAAAACGTTTACGGACTATTGAAAGGCGAGAAAGGCGTTCATCGTCTTGTTCGAATTTCACCATTTGACGCAAATGCTCGCCGTCACACCTCGTTTGCCTCCGTGAATGTTGTTCCAGAATTTAATGATGAAATTAATATCGAAATAAATGAAAACGATTTAAAAATTGATACTTATCGCAGTGGTGGAGCCGGGGGCCAAAATGTTAATAAAACCGAAAGCGCGATTAGAATAACACACTTACCATCAGGAATCGTTGTTTCCTGCCAAGTTGAAAGATCGCAAGTTTCGAATCGCGAAATGGCTATGAACATGCTTAAGGGCCAGCTTTATGAACTCGAGCAAACTCGCAAAAGTGATGAACTCAAAAATATTGTTGGTGAACAAAAATCCATTGAATGGGGTAGTCAAATTCGCTCCTATGTTTTTTGTCCATATACCCTCGTTAAGGATAACAGAACTAATTATTCTGAAGGCGATGTTCATGCAGTTATGGATGGCGATATTGATGGTTTTTTAAATGCTATGCTTGATATGGAAGCTCGTAATAAAAAGGATATTTTATCGTAAATAAATGGCTTTTTGCGGTAAAAAGTCAAAAATTGCAAAATCATGGACAATCACGAATTTAAATTAACGTCATCTTATAAACCGACTGGAGATCAACCCGAAGCCATTAAAAAATTGGCCCAAGGACTAGCTGATCATAAACCAATACAGGTTCTTTTGGGTGCAACCGGAACTGGCAAAACATTTACGGTTTCCAATGTTATTCAGGCTATTCAAAAGCCAACGCTTGTTCTCGTTCACAACAAAACACTTGCTGGTCAGTTATATAGTGAATTTAAAGAACTTTTTCCTGAAAATCGCGTTGAGTATTTCGTTAGTAATTTTGATTTTTATCAGCCTGAAGCCTATTTGCCAAAAAAGGATATGTATATTGATAAAAATGCTGTGATGAACGAAGAAATTGAAATGCTGAGAACAAGCGCGATCAATTCCGTTTTGGAAAGACGCGATACAATCGTTGTGGCATCGGTTGCTTCAATTTATGGTTTGACTGATCCAGATGAATATCGAAATCTTGTTTTTGAAATTCGTGTCGGAGAGACGATTGACCGCCATAAATTATTTCATAAATTAATTGATTCTCAATATGTCAGAAACAATCTTGACCCAGTGCCAGGCTCTTTTCGCGTCCAAGGAGACATTATTCAAATCGTGCCGCCACACACCGATGAATACTTTATTAAAATTGATACTTTCGGTGATGAAATCGAACGAATCGCCATGGTTGATATTCTTACCGGCGAAGTCAAAAGAACCTATTTAACATATCCAATTTTTCCTGCATATGGTCATGCATCTACTCGTCAACGAGTAAAAGAAGCAACCGTGACCATCTTAGCGGAATTAGAAGATAGATTGGCCTATTTTCGCCAAGAGGGCAAACTTCTTGAGGCTGAAAGGCTTGAGATGCGGACCCGTAATGATGTCGAAAGCTTATTGGAATTTGGAATGACTCCCGGTATTGAAAACTATTCGCGTCACATCGATAAGCGTCAACCTGGAGAAAGACCTTTCACCCTTCTTGATTATTTTCCTAAAGATTATTTACTCATCATCGATGAGTCTCACGTGACCTTACCGCAAGTTCGTGGCATGTACAATGGCGATCGTTCTCGTAAAGAAACGCTTGTTGAATATGGTTTTCGTTTACCAAGCGCACTTGACAATCGCCCGCTTAATTTTAGCGAGTTTGAAGCACTTATGCCTCAAACCATTTGTACATCAGCTACACCTGGAGATTATGAATTAGCACTTGTCAACAACGAAGTAGTGGAGCAAATTATTCGCCCAACTGGTTTGATAGATCCGCGCGTTGAAGTTCGAAGAACACTTGGACAAATCGATGACATCATTTATGAAATTAAGCAAAGAATTCTCGCTAAAGAAAGAACGATGGTTGTCACACTTACAATTCGAATGGCGGAAGACTTAACCGATTATTTAAAGGAGCGAGGAATTAAAGTCGCTTATTTACATAGCGAGACTAAAACTTTGGAGCGGACTGAAATTATTTACCAACTTCGCAAAGGAAAATTTGATGTTCTCGTTGGAATTAATCTTTTGCGTGAAGGTCTTGATATTCCTGAAGTATCTTTAATCGCCATTCTTGATGCCGATAAAGAAGGTTTTCTTCGTTCGGCGCGCTCATTAATTCAAGTAACAGGACGGGCGGCACGCAATAAAAACGGATTAGTTATTATGTATGCCGATCGCATGACTGACTCAATGCGCTTCGCGATCGATGAAACTAATCGGCGCCGTAAAATTCAGTCGCAATATAACGAATTAAATGGAATTGTACCTGAAACAATTATTAAGGACATTCGTCCGCCACTGAAAAATATGGAAGATGCTCAAGATTTATTAAAAGCCTTCACATCTAAGGCGTCACGAAGCGAAATTGAAGCGCGCATCAAAGATTTAGAAAAGCAAATGCGTGGAGCGGCTAAGGGTTATGATTTTGAAAAAGCTGCTGAAATTCGCGATATTATCTTTGAAATAAAAGCCACTCTTAAATAATAAAGCATTTGCTTTAAGAAAAAAGTTATGCGAATATAGTAAAGCATAGCTATCAAAGGAGACTCGAACAATGCAATGGTATGATGTCATATTTCTAATCGTCGCCTTGATTATCATTGTCTTGTCATTGTTACAAGGCGGTAAGTCAGAAGGTGCTTCCGGAGCCATTACTGGTGGTGGAACTAATATCTTTGTCAAAACAAAAGAAAGAGGTTCGGAACTAGTTGTTACATGGCTGACTTTCGGTTTTGCCATCGTTTTCTTTTTCTTCGCCATTCTCATTAGCGTTTTACAAAGCGTATAGTTTTAGAAAGTAATTTAAGAGCCCCAAAAGGGGCTTTTTTCTTTTTTATATTCTTGTCGTATAATATTTGTCGATAGGTAGTGGCAATGAAGAATTTTCTCAAAATGCATTTATGGCGTCTCTTAATCGTCTTTTTGTTATTTCTTGTTCAAATTGCCATCATCATTTTTGGCATTATATATATTCGTGATTACTACCCGTTTATCTATTTATTTTTTCTATCGATAAGCGTTGTCGTTGTTCTATTTATTATTGGCAATCGCAGTAACCCTAGTTATAAAATTTCTTGGCTTGTTCTTATTTTAATATTTCCAGTGTTTGGAGGATTTTTGTATTTACTCTTTGGCAACAAAAAAATGAACCGTCGTCAAAAAAAGATGGTTACTGAGATGCACGTCTTAATTGAAGAAGCAACCAAAAGCACAGAAGAGGTTCTCCATCATTTGCAACACGAAAATCTCGATGCCCACAAGCAAAGTACTTATATCAAAAACGCCACTGGATTTGGTCCTTATCAGAATTCGCATCTTGAATATTTTTCTTCCGGTGAAGCCTGCCTTGATACTTTGTTAAAGGAACTTAAAAAAGCAAAAAAGTATATTTTTATTGAATATTTTATTGTGGCTGAAGGGCAAATTTGGTCACAAATTAGCGATATTTTAATAACCAAAGTTCAAGAAGGTGTGGATGTTCGCCTTATCTATGATGATATGGGCTCAATCGCATCTGTTCCTCATAACTTTGATCGAAGACTGAACGAAATAGGTATTAAGACATATGCCTTTAATCGTTTTTTGCCTTTTCTAAACGCCCGAATAAATAATCGTGATCATCGGAAAATGCTAATTATTGACGGGGTTATCGCCTTTACCGGCGGAATAAATTTGGCGGATGAATACTTTAACCTTAAAAATAGATTTGGTTATTGGAAAGATAACGTCTTGATGATTCAGGGCCATGCCGTGAGAAGTATGGCGTTAATGTTTCTAACTTTTTGGAGTGTTCTTTCTGGTAAACTTGAGGATTTCGAGCCTTTTTTGTTAGAAAACAAACAATTAAAAATTGTTGATGAAGGAGTAATTCAACCATATGCTGACACGCCTCTGGACGATGAAGCGGTGGGAGAAAACGTTTATCTTAATATGATGGGGCGAGCCAAAAAGCGAATTTATATAACAACTCCCTACTTAATTCTCGATAACGAAATGGCGATCGCCTTTTGTAACGCCGCAAAGCAAGGGGTCGATGTTCGCATTGTTACGCCTGGTATTCCTGATAAAAAAATCGTCTTTCAAGTAACTAGATCCTATTACCGTCGTCTTCTTGAAGCGGGCGTTAAAATCTATGAATATATTCCTGGTTTTTTGCATCAAAAAGTTTTTTTAGCCGATAATGACTTTTTAACAATCGGTACAATCAATCTTGATTTTCGTAGCCTATATTTGCACTTTGAAAATGGTGTATGGATATATAAAAGCCCGATTATTAAAGATGTTGACGAAGATTTTGTTAATATTCTTTCTAATTCACGGCAAGTGAGTATTGCTGACACTAAAGCCGGTCCACTTTATCGTTTGTGGGTTAGTTTTCTTCGCGGGTTTGCAACCCTTTTATAATTTTCATGTTTCGCTCTACTTAGTCGGTGAATAAAATGGTAAAATATGGCGTATTAAAGGAAGGGGTTTATTATGGAAATCAAACAATATGTGGCGATGCGTAAAGAACAAATTCGTCACGAAGTTGCTTTAATGAAAACAAGACCCCATTTAGCCATCGTCCAAGTAAACGAAGACGAAGGGTCTAATTCATATATTCGCGGCAAAATGAAAGACGCTGAAGAACTTGGCGTTTTAGCAACTCATATTAAACTGCCCGTTGAGACAAGTGAACAAGAAGTTTTGAATGTTGTCCAAGATTTAAATCACGATTCCGGCATCCATGGGTTTATTGTGCAAATGCCACTTCCTCAGCATATCAATGAAGATAAAGTTAAAGTTGCGATTGATCCGAAAAAAGATGTCGATGGGTTTCACCCATTATCAACCTTAAAAGCTTGTACACCTCGGGGAATTTTAGATTATTTAAAGTTTAATCATATCGAAATTTTAGGCAAGAATGCTGTTGTGGTAGGACGAAGCAACATTGTCGGTAAGCCAATGGCGTCACTTCTAACTAAAGAAAGCGCAAACGTTACCGTTTTACATTCAAAAACGAAACCAGATGACATGCGCTTTTATCTAGAACACGCTGATATTATTGTTGTGGCTATTGGGAAAAAATGGCTCATTGGCGATTTCAACTTTAAACCCGACGCCGTTATTATCGATGTGGGGATTAATCGCGTCGATGGCGTTTTATATGGCGATGTGAAACCAAATCAGAAGGTCCGTCTACAAACCCCAGTTCCGGGTGGCGTTGGCCCATTGACGCGCTTGGCTCTTTTTGAGAACTTAATGGAGATAATGAAACATGGAATTTAAAATTACAAACACCCAAGTTTATGGCGTTGAGCGCGCCATCAAAGCATCTGGTAATCCCATGCGCGTGGAAATCGATACAACTGATGTGACAGATAAAGATTTTGTCAGAGCCACTAAACTTGGTATTTCAAAATCAGGCGAAGGGCACGATAACTTTCTAAAAGGTATTCTTGTCCAAATGGATGTAACTGCCCCGCTTTTCTGGTGGAAACAAGCACAGCGCTATCACTGGTTTGATTTTGTTTCTTCGCAGTCAACGATGCATTGTTTATTAAAGTTTAATATCGTAGCGCAGTGTGTCAGCGACACCAATAGCGAAGTTTTGCGAATTGTTAGTGAAATGGTCAATGAATATTTATCATTGAACGAAGATGATAATCGCAAAAAAACATTGTGGCGGGAAATTGTCGCCTCTTTGCCGTGTGGTTTTTGTCTAGGCGCTTCGATGACTACTAATTATCAACAACTGAAAACGATGTATATGCAACGTCGTTATCATAAACTTAAAGAATGGCAAATATTTGCCGATTGGTGTGACTCTTTACCGCACTTCCGCGAGCTTACAGGCGTGACAAGATAAAATAAAAGGACCGAGCTTAACAATTCGGCCCTTTTTATATTTTTAGTCTTTTTATTCGACTTTATCGATAGGATAAGCTTCAGCTTCATCGACAATTTCGACTTTGACAACTTCTTTTTTATCGGATTTTTTCGTCTTTTTCTTTTTGTCAGTAGTTACTACTTCGCCTTGATTGGCCTCTTTCTTGTCACGTTCCTTGACACGCAATAAGGTTTTAATCGTAAAGCCGATTTCGACAATTGCTAAAATAACTAAAATAACACCAATCACAATTAAAACGATGTTTTTGGCATTGTTGATGGAAAAAAGAATAATCAGACCCACCGTAATAAAAAGAAGAGCGGTAATAAATTCTAAAATCGGAAAGAAGAGCGTTTCTTGTTTGCGCTTAATTCTTAGCAAACCATCGACAATTGCGATAGGAGAAACGACGAGAAGAAGAATTGCGATAAAAATCATGAGAATTTCCGTAATCTGTTGTGAGCGAAGAACGATAACAATACCTAATGTTAATTCGAAGATGCCAACAAACAGAGAATTGTCTCCTGGATCCTTATTAAAAAACGGCATTGTTACTCTTAATATGCCATCAAGAATAATGAAGGAACCAATCGCGATAAAAATCCATTGATATAAATCAGGGTCATCGGAAAAAATAATTGTTAAAACGCCAGCAGCCAAAAGAATGATTGCTTCGCAAATTTGCCAGATGGCCCATACTTTGTACATTTTCTTCATCTTTTTGTTCTCCTTTTTCGCTTATAATTTATTTTAATAAATAATCACTCTATATGATACAATAATCATCGAAGTAAATACGAGAGGTATAAAAATGAAAACTGCTATTTTACGCAAATACGCTGAATTAATCGTTCGTGTCGGTGCTAATGTCCAAAAAGGACAAGACGTTATTGTTTATGCTGAACTTGATCAGCCGCGCTTTGTCGAATTTGTCGTTTTGGAAGCCTATAAAGCTGGCGCCAAATCTGTTGCTGTTCGTTGGTCACACAACCCAATCGACAAAATTCGTTATAAAAAAGAATCGCTTAAGTCATTGTCCGAAGTCCCAAATTGGATTATCGAAAGGGAAAAGCACTATGTCAAAACCCTTCCCGCAGTTATTTATCTTGTCAGCGATGATCCGGACGCCTATAAGGGAGTAAATCAAGGTAAACTTGCTAAAGTTGGGCAAGCCGTCTATCCAATTCTTAAACCATTTCGCGACGAACGAGAAAACAAACAACAGTGGACCATCGCTGGTATACCAGGACCAGCTTGGGCAAAGAAGGTTTTTCCAGATTTAGCAAAAAAGAAAGCTATGGAAAAACTTTGGGAGGCAATTCTTGCTACTTCGCGTGCCGATCATGGCGACCCGATTGCCAATTGGCATGAACATAATAATGATCTCATCAATAGATGCGCCTATCTAAACTCTTTGCACATTGCTTCTCTTCATTATAAGAGCAAGAATGGTACGGACATTAAAATTGGCATGCTTCCGAACGTCAATTGGCTTGGCGGTGGAGATCGCACTCTTGGGTCAAACGTCTTCTTTAACCCCAATATTCCAACCGAGGAGTGTTTCACAACCCCAGAAAGAGGTAAAGCCGAAGGCATTGTCTATTCGACCGCTCCTTTGTCATATCAGGGCGAGCTGATTGAAAACTTTCATATCGTTTTCAAAGACGGAAAAGCTGTGGAAGTCCACGCCGAGAAGAATGAGGCCTTGTTAAAACAAATGGTTTCGATGGATGAATTTGCTGGTTATCTTGGCGAAGTCGCCTTAGTTCCATATGACTCGCCAATTCGCAACTCAGGAATTCTCTTCTGGAATACCCTTTATGATGAGAACGCTTCGTGTCACTTCGCCTTGGGTATGGGCTTTACAAACACTGTTCAAGATTATGGTAAATATACCAAAGAAGAATTAACGAAGATGGGCATCAACGACTCGATGATTCATGTTGACTTTA
>JAEWUY010000042.1 GCA_023396795.1 Bacillota bacterium
AGGACAAAGCTATAATCCAAATTCCATTCATTAGTGCTTAAATGAGTGATTTTCAAAAAAGAATACCAAAGGTAATCTATTTTTGTCATAGACATAAGCAAAAAAAGACTTGATAATTGTAGGTATGGACAATAACGACAACAAAGAAATTGAAATTAACGAAGAGAAGCAAAAACAAAAGGCTCTTTCGAGCCGGCGCTTCTTTATTCTTTTTGTCGTCATTGATGTTTTACTGGCAGCTGTCGTTATTTACGAAATTGTCATGATTGTCACAGAGTTTATTAAAACGACGGCTTAATTTTATATTATATATAACAATCTTATTGGACGGGGGGTAAGGGATTATCTAAAGGGTTTTTGGTCGCGTCATAATTATCAAGACGCTTCTCGAAAACCTTTTTTGATTGCACAAGAATACGGTAGCTACGTGCAATAAAAGCTTGCACGCAAACGATATACCAAACAGCCCCAGTTACAAACAAAGGCACGAAAACATAAGAAGGCCAGGCATTAGCTGATAAATAAGGCGAAGAAAGAATTGGCGGCCAGCCTGAGACAATGCTTATTCCAAACCATTCAGTTCGTGGAGCGTTGGGGAAATCAAAAATGAAGAACAAAGTTGTAAAACCTTCCCCATCCGTACCATTACTGCCGTAATAGTCAAAAACATTTAAATCCCAGTTTCCGGATACCCCCGTATAAATTAGTAGGAAAGTAACGGACACCAAAAGGAGTAAAAAAGGTATCCAGCTTTGCTTAAAAAGCAAACGATGATTTTTCTTATTGCCAACTTGGCGAAAGTGTCGAGAGTTCTTAACAGTTTTAGTTACGACCAAATCATACATAAATGTATCCGCGCGATGAGCTTGCGAAATCATAATCTTTTTGACGAGCAAACCAAGGAAGCCAATTAAAACAAAAATTAAAATGACGGCGATTAATAAACCGATAATAAGCCGTTTTTCGTTTTCGCTTAGTTTAACAAGCATGGAAATCATTGATTGTCTCCGTTATTTTCGCCTTCATCAATTGGCTTAGCTTCGATTTCCTTAACTTCCGGTTGATCGATGACTTGACCTGGTTGAGGGGGATAGGGATAGCCAAAAGGTGGGTAAGGATATGGTTGGGGCTGAGGCTGCGGATTAAGTTGGGCTTGGCGCGCTTGGCGGTGGGCCTCAAGGATTTTGGCGGCCTCAATATCTTCGGGTAAATCGCCAAACATGTTCTTACCCGCAAAAAACATAATGATCATTTGGAAAAACAAAAAGATCATGATAATCGATGTATAAACTAGATAAAGGGCTAAGATGATGAGAAAAAACGGTGAAAGGACGACATAGAGAAGACCTTGACCAAAAAACTGTAAGAATTTGAGCATTCTCTATTTCTCCTTTCCTGTGCTTATAATTTTATCTTTATGGGCGAGCGTTAACAATACATTGTTGCTTAAAGAAATCAAGGCGACTAAAAGTGGTAAAATCCCACTTAAAAGCAGTCCGTATGGCGAAGGGATAAGGGGATAAGAAAAGGCAAATAGAAATAAAAACACGACCAAAGAGACGCCATAAGCGATTAAGACTTTGTTGTTCTTTTTCGCAACATTGGTAAAGACGATAAAAAACATAAAAAAGTAAGCGAGGCAAAGAAATAGATACGCCCCAGAAGGAAGCCAAAAGGCCATAGGGATAATTAACACGAGGCTGCTTATAAGAATATAAGACAAGATTGTCGTGTTAATGGGCTCATCGTTAATGGCATAGCCAAACTTATTTATTTCAAAAGAAATAACAATATAAGAAAAAACCATCTGCACTAAAGATAGAAAGAAAAGGAAGGACGGAATTATTAAGTCGACATGTACGGAGTCGCTTACTTGTAGAAACCCTTTAAAGGTGTCGATTAAATTTACTTCAAAAAGAACATTAACTAAGGGAATTGTTAAAGCCGTAAATAAGCCTTGTGCGATACTTGTTAATAGAATGAGCCAGACAGCGTGGAATTTGTATTTGATTAATAGCCCAAAGATATAGCCAGTTATTAGCGAAGGCAAAACATAGAAAATTGTAAATGACATATCAAAAATAGTTACTAATAAACAAAGAACGATTGTTGCGAAAGCATAAATGATGTAATAGCGGTGGCGGCAAAATAAAAAGACAATCGCGCTGCTCAGCGGCAAGACAATCATCAAAAAGAGTGAGGCTAGAGGCACTAAGGCAGCAATTAAAGAAAAGATGGCATTAACAGCCGCCATGATGGCCATGTAAGTAATGTTTTGCACGAGCGTCTCGCGTTTAGTTAATAAACCCATATTGCTATTTTAACACATACGTAATTATCTGCGCGGTTCATTGAAACGCTTCCTCCTTTCGCCTTGGGGTAGTGAAAAAAGATTTTCCACAAATTAAGAAAAATTTGAATTAGTGTAAAGTAATTTCCACAAAAACAAAAAATGGTGTTAAAATAGTGTTGGGACAAAAATATGCTATTCAAAAGAGAACTGTATCTTTCACGGATTAAAGATTACATCGATATTGACTTAATTAAAGTTTTGACCGGTATTCGTCGCGCGGGTAAATCTAAGATTATCGAGCAAATAATTGAAGAGTTGAAGATACAAGGCGTTAATGAAGCTAATATTATTTTCGTAAATTTTGAGGATTTGGATTTTCAGTACCTAGATAATGCCATAAAATTAAATGACTATGTCAAATCTAAAATAATCAACAATAAAAAATATTATCTTTTTTTTGATGAAATTCAACATGTTAAGGAATTTGAAAAAGTCATCGCTTCCTTAAAGGCCACGAAAAATTGTTCGATTTTCATCACCGGAAGCAATTCAAAGTTACTATCAGGCGAGCTTGCTACTTTGCTTGTTGGACGGACTGTCGAGTTTAAAATATTTCCTTTCTCCTATAAGGAAGCCGTTGATTATCTAAAATTTATTGGCAAAGAAGTTAAGACCGATTTCTTCTTTAATTATTTAAAATGGGGAGGCTTTCCACAAAGATTTAGCTTTGAAAGCGAAGGCGAAATAAAACAGTATATAGACAGTGTTTATAATGGCGTTATTACGAAAGACATCCTTAAGCGCGATTCGGACATTGAAGAATATAAGTTTAAATCAATCTGTTCATATGTTCTGGCTAATGCCGGAAAGGAATTTTCTGCAGCCAACATTGCCAATTATTTTGATACGGTTAATAGCCACAACAAACTCGAAATCAGTAAGAAAACAATATACAACTATCTTGAAAGAATGGAAAAAGCATTTTTTATTTCTAGGGTTAAACGTTTTAACATTAGTGGAAAAGAAGCGCTAAAAACAATTGAAAAGCAATATGCAGTTGACTCTGGCTTAAGGACCATTAATACTAATTCAATTAACTATGAAGATACCTTCTTTTTAGAAAATATCGTCTATAACGAACTTATTGTCAGAGGTTATGATGTTTATACTGGTAAAACATATAAAGGCGAAGTCGATTTTGTTGCTATTAGAGATGGGAAAAAAGTTTTCATTCAAGTTTCGTACTATATGATAAATAAGGAAACAATTGATCGAGAGTTTAATGCCTTTTCGTCAATTAAAGACGCATCGCCAAAAATCGTTCTTTCCCTTGATCAATTTAATCTTTCTCATGATGGCATTATTCATCTCAACTTAGTTGATTTTCTACTTGGCAAAGTTGAACTCCCTGTGTCATAAATTCCACTAACTTAAAAAAAATTTGAATTTGTGCAAATAATTTTACACTAACTCAAAAAATTTCGAATTTGTGGAATATCTTTTGTTCATAATTGTGGGAGACACAAAGTGCTACCTTAGTGGATTAACCCAAGTTTTTACCATAATAAGTTTTTTTCATGTGCCTAACCTTATAAATTGTTGATGTCGCCTTTGATAAAAGTTCTTAGAGTATTTCCGTTTGTCTTTTTATTATCCTTCGATTCAGGAAATATAGCTCGAGAAGATAACACTATTACCATCGGAACTTATTCTTATGACGATATCAAAGATATCACTATTAAATGGGACGATATATTTGCAATGACACCACGTAATTACTTTGTCTATTTTTACTCTCCTTACTGTGGACACTGCCAAAGCATTAAAGATCTAGTTATTAATTATTCTAAATGTGGTGGAACGCCGATGTATTTTGTTGAAGTATCCACTGAAGTAGTTATTGCCGAGGACACGCATTTAACAATTGGGGCAACTTCGATTGAACAGCTATGGATTCTTGGTTATCCGAGTTTGCTCAAAATTGAAAGCGGAGTGGTTGTCGTTAACATCGCCGGTGCGAACGCCATTAAAGAAATACTGCTCTATAAATAAAAATACTGCATCAAAAGAGGACCAAATGATGCAGTAAATATTAGTGTAAATATCATTTTTGTCATAATGACAAACACGTCTTTTAAAATCTAGAGATAAACTCTTTCTTTACATTGAGAGCAAGGTAGTAACGTGATAAGATATTACCATAGGTAAATATCCTCTTTATCATGAACGAATATCAAAAACTTCTTAATGAAAGACAATACGAAGCCGTGTCTTCTTCCTCACAATTTCTGCGCATTGTCGCGGGTGCAGGAAGCGGAAAGACACGAGTTTTAACTTATCGCATCGCTTTTTTAATTGGCGAGTTAGGTATTTATCCTGAAAACATTTTAGCTTTTGCTTTTACCAATAAAGCGGCAGGCGAGATGAAAGAGCGGGCTCTTAAATTAGTGCCTGAAGCTAATAACCATCTACGACTTTCAACCTTTCATAGTTTTTGCGCGCGTTTTTTACGTAGTGAAATTGGCGTTCTTGACTTTCCAAGTAGCTTTACCATCTTTGATGAAGACGACCAGGAAAAACTTTTAAAAAATGTCGCGGTGGAACTTAATTATCAAAAGAAAGATCCAATTGTGAAAATGGCTTTTTCCTTTATCGGCGGTCATAAGACTGAAGGAAGATATCCTGAAGATGTGATTCTTCGCGATGATGCCTATCCTGAACAAAAAGAATGCCTCAAGCTCTTCCGTCTTTACGAAGAAAGAAAGACCCAGCAAAAAGCTTTGGACTTTGATGATTTATTGCTTAGAACGATTGAGATATTAGAAAACTATCCTCTCGTGCGACAGAAATGGGCGAATCGTTTTACGCATATTCTGATTGATGAGTTTCAGGACACAAACGATGTTCAATATAAGCTTGTGAAGTTACTAATGAAAGAAGGAACATCTTTATATGTTGTCGGTGATCCTGATCAAACCATTTATACGTGGCGAGGCGCGAATCAAAAAATTATTCTCGATTTTCATAAAGACTTTCCAATGGCGGAGACAATCATTCTCGATCGCAACTATCGCTCTTCCCAAACCATTTTGGATACTGCAAACCGTTTAATTAGTCATAACCGCTTAAGAGTAGCAAAAGATTTATACACTAAAAATAACTTAGGTGAAAAAATTGAAACGCAAAGGGCGTACTCGCGTGAGTCCGAAGCGACATGGGTTATTCGTGAAATTGAAAAATTGAAAAAAACAAAAATTGATTTTTCCTATCGTCAAGTCGCCATCTTATATCGCTCTAGTTACATCACCTTACCTTTTGAAAAAGAGTTAGAAAAAAATAAAATCCCCTTTCAAATTTTTGGGGGCACAAAGTTCTTTCAAAGACGCGAAGTCAAAGACGTTATCGCTTATTTCCGCTTGCTTTACAATTCCTTTGACGACATTAGTTTTGAACGCATTGTCAATGTTCCGCGACGTAACTTTGGTGAGACCTCACTTGCAACTTTAAAATATGAAGCCCGGGCTCACGGTCTACCACTTTATGCTTTTGTCCGTGATATTGAAAAGTATGATACGGAATTAAAAACAAGAGCTGTTGTCGCTCTTTCTTCGATGGTGCATCTATTAGAAGGAACCCGGAAAAAACTTGAAGAAAAAATGGAAGCTTATCCAAGCATTCTTAGTCAATTTGTCATTGATCTTGGTTATTATGATTATCTTGCCAAAGACGAAGATGGTGATGATCGCCTAGATAATGTCAAAATGTTATTTGATGACATCTTTAACTTCGCGAAACGTAATCCTGATTCACCGTTTGAAGAATATTTAGAATATGCCTCACTTGCCACCTCCCAAGATGATATTGATGAAGGTAACTTTGTTTCGATGATGACCATACATGTTGCGAAAGGATTAGAGTTTGATTATGTTTTCGTTATTGGTCTTAACGAAGGCGTTTTTCCAAGTTCGAGGTCGATGGATGAAGAAGGTTTTCGTGGTCTGGAAGAAGAACGACGCTTATGCTATGTCGCCTTTACGCGAGCGAAGAAAAAACTTTTCGTCTCATGTAATAAATCTTATTCATTTGTCCTGGATTCCGAACTTATCGCTTCGCGATTTTATAAGGAAGCAGGTTTGGAACTGCCCAAAGACCACGGTTATAAATATCGCGAACATGATTTTTATGACACCCCAGATATTTATGATGATATTGATAAGGTAATCGATAATATCGAAACCGATGAACCGCAAGATAACTTTGTCGAGGACTGGAATGTTGGCGATATCGCCATTCATCAAAAGTTTGGTGAAGGCATCGTCACTAAAGTTCTTGGTGATACAATTATTGAGATCAACTTTTATGAGCATGGCAAAAAATCAATTTTAGCGAAGCACTTTATGTTATCGAAAAAAGGAGGCGTGGCCAAAGCATGAGCGACAAAGAAAGAGTCATTGAACTGACCAAACTATTAGAACGCTACAACTATGAATATTATGTTTTGGACAACCCTTCCGTTAGTGATGCTGAATACGATCGCTTGATTAACGAACTAATTTTGCTCGAAGAGAAAAATCCTGAACTCAAGTCTTTGCTTTCACCAACTCAAAGAGTGGGAGGGAAAGTGTTATCTGAATTTGAAAAGATTACGCATAAACGCAGCATGCTATCGCTAGCAAATGCTTTCAATGATAAAGATATTCGCGACTTTGACCGTAAAGTCCGTGAAGCCTTACAAGTTTCTTCCATCTCTTATATGTGTGAGATGAAAATCGATGGTTTAGCTATTTCTCTTGATTATCTAGGTGGGCAATTAAACTACGCCGTTACGCGTGGCGATGGGGCCGTCGGCGAAAACGTTACCAATAATGTCATCACCATAAAATCGATTCCTGTCAAAATTGCTGAAGCCGGCAATCTGGAAATTCGTGGGGAAGTATTTATGCCAAAAGCCTCATTAAGCGAACTAAATCAAGCCCGTCAAGAAAACGGTGAGCCCTTACTTGCTAATGCCCGGAATGCGGCAGCGGGATCGATTCGTCAACTTGATTCAAAAATCGCTGCCTCACGTAAGTTAGACGCTTATTGGTATTACTTTGTAAACGCCTCTGATTTTGGCATTCACCGCCATAGTGAAGCCCTAGCTTACTTAGACAATCTCGGCTTTAAAACTAATAAAGAACGGCGTCTTTGCAAGGATATTGACGAAGTTATTGCTTTTATTCATGAATATCAAGATAAACGCAATGCCCTAGCCTATGACATTGATGGAATAGTTATTAAAGTCGATGATTTACGTAGTTATTCTGAGTTAGGTTATACCGCTAAGACACCACGATGGGCGATTGCTTATAAATTCCCACCCGAAGAAGTAACCACCCGGTTAATTGATATTGTTTTTACCGTTGGCCGAACAGGCAAGATTACACCTAATGCCGTTTTAGAACCAGTTCGCGTTGCGGGCTCACTCGTGCAAAGAGCGACGCTTCATAACGAAGATTTTATTTATGATAAAGGTCTTAAGATTGGTGATTTTGTTACTTTGCGAAAAGCCGGGGACGTCATTCCGGAAGTTGTTCGTCCTCTCATTGAGAGACGTGATGATCAAGTTCGTGATTTTAAAATGATTGATAACTGTCCAGTATGTGCTTCACCATTAGTCAAAGTCGAAGCGATGCATTTTTGTAAGAATCCCCACTGTCCCGCCAAAAAGATTGAAGGTATTATTCACTTCGCCTCTCGGGATGTGATGGATATTGATGGCATGGGCGAAAAAGTGGTGGAACAATTTTTTAATCAAAACTTTATTACTTCAATGGCGGATATATATTCACTCGCTCAACATCGAGACGAAATCGTTGAGATTGATGGCTGGAGTGATAAGTCGATTGACAATCTCTTAGGGGCTATTGAAAAATCAAAAACCAATTCCCTTGAAAAATTACTTTTTGGCTTAGGCATTAAAGAAGTCGGTGAGAAGATGGCCAAAGTCTTAGCGAGACGTTTTAATAATCTCGAGGCTTTCTTTTCTTTGAGCCTTGATGACTTATTACTTGTCGAAGATGTTGGACCGGTTGTCGCTAAATCAATTGTTAATTATTTCGCGGATGAACATAACCGCCTATTAATTGAGCAATTAAAAGCTAGTGGACTAAACTTTAAATACCTTGGTCAGGATGTTATTAATAAGTCTTCGCCCTTTTATGGTAAGACTATTGTCTTAACCGGAACGATGAGTAAATATGGCCGTAAGGAAGCAAGCGCTCTATTAGAAAATCTCGGAGCGAAAGTCACTGGCTCAGTTTCCAAGTTGACCGACATTGTTATTTATGGCGTTGATGCCGGCTCCAAACTTGATAAAGCTCAAGCTCTTGGGGTGCGGATTATGGACGAAGAAGAATTTTTACGCCTTCTTCAAAATGAAGAATGAAAGTGCTATGATACATTAAGCCGAAGTGAATAAGAAATATGAAAGCAATTAATAAAGAAGTACTTAAAGACGCAGCGAAAAGATTACTTTTCGAGATGTCTGAACAAGAATATGACACGCTTCTTAAAGAGTTTGATGTTGTCATTAAACAAATGGAGTTAATCGGTAAGATTGAAGGCGTTGATGGTTACGCCCCAATGACTTTTCCTTTTGATTGCACAACCGCTTACTTACGGGAAGATATTCCCGCTCGGCCGTTAAGTAAAGACGAAGCACTACGCAATGCCAAAAATAAACTCGGGGGCCAAATCAAGTTGCCTAAGGTGGTTGGTTAATGCAATTTTTAGATTTAACCTTACGGGAATTACATAATGAACTAGTCAAAAAGACGGTGACGCCTTTAGATTTAGTTAAAGAAGCCCTTTTAAGAGCGCGAGCCGATAACAATAATGCCTTTGAATACATTATGGAAAAAGAAGCTCTAGAGATGGCTAGCAAACTTAAAGAACCAGAAGTAGAAAATTTATTTTGGGGTATCCCCTTTGTTGTTAAAGATAATTTTTCGACGAAAGATGTTCCGACGACCGCTAGTAGTAATATTCTTAATGGTTATGTTCCTGTTTTTGACGCCACAGTTGTCAAAAAGTTGATCGATGCGAAAGCTATTCCAATTGCTAAAGCAACCTTAGACGAACTGGCAATGGGAGGATCAGGAACGACCGGACATTTAGGAACAACCTTTAATCCCTATGATAAACAGCATGAACACATCGTTGGTGGTTCTTCTTGTGGATCGGCAGTTGCGGTTGCGGCTTCGATAGTTCCCTTCGCTCTTGGTAGTGACACGGGTGATTCGATTCGTAAACCCGCTAGTTACGCCGGTCTTGTTGGCTTTAAGCCAACGTGGGGACGTATTTCCCGTCTAGGTCTATTTCCTTTTGCCACTTCTCTTGATCACGTTGGATATTTTACAAGGAGCGTATATGACGCGGCCCATTTATTAAACCTGCTCGCGGGACGTGACGTTGAAGACGCGACTTCTTCAGAACTTCCGGTCGAAGATTATACAAAACTATTAACCACTGATTTAAAAGGTGTGCGCATTGCCATTATTAAAGAAATCGTTGATTCCATTTATGACAAAAGCATTAATGCTGCTTTTCAAAAAACCTTAGCCTCTTTAAAAATTCGTGGGGCGAAAGTCGAATATGTCTCAATGGACCGAAAACTATTAGAAGCATTATTTCCGACTTATGTCGTTATCTCTTGTGCGGAAGCGACAAGTAATAACGCTAATCTAGATGGGATTAAGTTTGGACCTTACTATAACGGCAAAACTTATGACGAAGCGATGAACAAAGCACGCAGTAAAGGTTTCTCGGAATTAATTAAACGTCGCTTTGTCATCGGCAGTTTCTGCTTAATGCGCGAAAACCAAGAAGTCTTATTTTTACGAGCCCAAAAAGTGCGACGGATGGTCGTTGATAAAGTAAACGAAATATTCGAAAGTTATGACGCTATTTTCTTGCCAGCTTCACCGACACCCGCCCCGAAACTAGGAGAGACATCGGATCGTCTTTCTGATGAGTATCTAATTGCTGATAACCATATGGTGATTGGTAACTTTGGTGGTTTTCCATCAATTACTATTCCTTTAGGCTTTAAAGGCAAATTACCCTTTGGTGGTAATCTAACCGCTAAAGCCTTTAACGAAGTCAAGTTATTACAAATCGCTAATGTTATCGAAGATATCACTGGTTTTTATAATCTTAGTGTTAGGACGGCTAAACTATGAACTTTGAAGCGGTCATCGGATTAGAAATCCATGTCGAAATGAAAACGCGGAGTAAGATGTTTTCTAACGCTCCTGTTGAGTTTGGTGTGGAACCTAATACTTTAGTGTCTCCCAATGACATTGCTTTTCCAGGTACGATGCCCACGGTTAATAAACAAGCCGTTATTAATGCAATTAGAGTTGCGAATGCTTTGCATATGAGTATTGATGATACTTTAATCTTTGACCGCAAAAACTATTTCTATAGTGATTTACCTAAAGGTTATCAAATCACGCAGAATCGACGCCCTATTGGCTCAGAGGGCTATTTAGATATTAAGACCGACTCAGTCCATCGCATTGCTATCGAAAGACTACATCTAGAAGAAGATACTTGTAAGCAACTCCACTTTAGTGAGTATACCTTGCTTGACTATAATCGTTCTGGCGTGCCGTTAATTGAAATTGTGTCTAAGCCCGATATTCGAACTGGCGAAGAGGCGATGAAATATGTTGAAGCCATTCGTTCAATCGTTATTTACGCGGATGTCAGTGATGGCAAGATGGAAGAAGGATCATTACGCTGTGATGTTAATATTTCCCTTCGTCCTATTGGCGTGGACCGCCTAGGTACGAAAGTTGAAATCAAAAACTTAAATAGTATTGCTAATATTCAAAAGGCAATTGATTTTGAAATTCGCCGTCAAGAAAGTTTATTGTTAACTGGCACTCCTGTTATTCAGGAAACAAGACGTTTTGACGAAGCGAGCAAAGAAACGATTACTATGCGGGTTAAAACAGACGCTGTTGATTATAAATATTTTATTGAGCCGAACATCTCTCCCATTAAGTTAAGCCAAGACTTTATTGATGAGGCGATTTCCTCTTGTCCTGAATTAGCCCAAGTAAAAGAAGATCGTTATTTAAATAAGCAAGGCCTAAGTGAAAGAGACGCTAATATTATTTTGCAAAGCAAAGACTTAGCTAAGTACTACGATGATGCCGCTAAACACACAAATAATTATAAAGCTTTAGCTAACTGGGTAACTGGTGAGGTTATTGCCTACTTAAATAAGCGTAATATTCCGATTGAGAATTTCTTTATTTCTCCTGCCCAATTAGCGTTACTTATCAATATGATTGAGAACAAAGAAATATCCAACAAACAAGGCAGAGATATTTTCCAAGAGATGTTAACAAACGCCTTTAGTGTCAAGGAAGCCAAAGACAAACTTAATATCAGCACGCAAATTAATGACGATAATGTTATTCTTACTTATGTAAACGAAGTCTTAAATGCTTTTCCGGAGTCGATTAAAGACTTTAAAGACGGTAAAGATCGAGCCTTGGGTTTCTTAGTCGGCCAAGTCATGAAAAGATCACAAGGCAAAGTCAATCCCGGATTAACATCAAAGCTTCTTTTAGAAGAACTAAATAAGAGGTAAAAACATGAAGACAATTTTAGTAACAGGAGGAACAGGCTTTATTGGCTCACACACCAGTGTTGAGTTACTTAATGCTGGTTACGAAGTAATCATTGTTGATAGTCTAGTCAATTCTAAAGTTTTAGTCTTAGACCGCATCGAAAAGATTACTGGTAAACGTCCGTTGTTTTATCTTGCTGATCTTCGCGACGAAGAAAAAGTTCGCGACATATTTAACAAACACCAGGTTGATGCTGTTATTCACTTCGCGGGTTTAAAAGCGGTAGGGGAATCAGTCGAAAAACCTGAACTTTATTACGATAACAATATTGGATCTTCCAAAGTCCTTCTTAAAGTTATGAAGGAATTTGCTGTTAAGAATATTGTTTTCTCTTCGTCAGCAACGGCTTATGGCGTTCCGGACCACGTTCCGCTTTACGAAAGCGACCCGATTAAGAAAGCTACAAATCCTTACGGTCAAACCAAAATCGAAATCGAGAAGTTGTTGCAAACTGAATACGAAAAAGACAAGAGTATGAATATTGTTATTCTTCGTTACTTTAATCCAATTGGAGCTCATTCCAGTGGTTTAATGGGCGAAGACCCCAATGATATACCGAATAACCTCATGCCTTATATTACTCAAGTAGCGATTGGCAAAAGACCGCAATTAAACATCTTTGGTAATGACTATAAGACTCCAGACGGTACCGGGGTACGTGATTACATTCACGTTGTCGATTTAGCTAAAGGCCACCTAGCCTCCTTAAAAGTCATTAAAGACAAACAAGGATTAGAGATATATAATCTTGGAACAGGTAAAGGTACTTCCGTTTTAGATTTAGTAAAGGCTTTCGAAAAAGTTAACGGCATTAAGATTCCTTATGTTATTGGCCCACGAAGAGGCGGCGACATTGACGAAAACTATGCGAATTGTGATAAGGCTTTAAAAGAAATTAATTGGCAGGCAACACTAACAATAGAAGATTGTTGCCGCGATGCCTGGAAGTGGCAGAAGAATAACCCGAATGGTTATGAATAAACATAAATGACTTATAATGGAAAAGAGGATTAATTTATGGCTCGAGAAAAAGTGAAGATGACTTTAAAAAACGGCGAAGAATTGTTTGGCTATTCTTGGACCGTCGAAAAACCGATTGCTAACGTTGTTATTTTAACGGGCATGGAAGAACATTCGCTTCGCTATGACAATTTTGCCAATTTTCTAAACGATAATGGTTATAACGTTTATTGCGTTGACCATTATGGTCAAGGCGAAAACACCAATGAACCGGAAGAACTAGGCGTGTGGCCAGTTTCTGGATTTTCTAAGACCGTTAAAAACACTGACGAACTTGTCGAAAAACTAAGAGTCTCGGTTTTACCGACTTATCTCTTTGGTCATTCGATGGGTAGTTTTATTGTCCAGGACTATATCCAAAGATATACCGAACACGTTAACAAAGTTATTTTGTCAGGTACGAATGGTCCTAATAAGTTAATGATTAGCATTGGCTATTTCTTATCTCGTTTGCTTGTTAATAAAAAGAACGCGAAGAAACCTTCCAAGTTCTTAAGAAACTTAATGCTTGGTCCTTACACCTCTGCGATTAAAAATCATAAAACTAAAACCGATTGGCTCAGTGTTAACGAAGAAAACGTTCGTTGTTATAACGAAGATCCTAAATGCGGGTTCTTATACGAATCAAAAAGTAGTTTCTATCGTGAGTTTTTAAAAGGACTAAATCGTCTTCATAAAACAAAGTTTATGCGGAAGATCCGTCAAGATATGTCAATTCTTTTAATTGCTGGCGAAGGCGATCCGGTCGGCAATATGTCCAAAGGACCATTAAAACTTGCAAAGCTTTACAAAAAGCTAGGCATTAAAGACGTACAAACAATTATTTATCCTAATATGAGACACGAAGTGTTAAACGAAACGGATAATAAGAAAGTTTACGCGGATGTTTTAGCGTTCTTAAAAGAAGAGCACGCGAAAGCGGAAGCGATGATTAAATAAGGAGCAGAATATGAAGGGAATTATTCTTGCTGGTGGAAGTGGAACTAGATTATACCCATTGACCCTTGTTACGAGTAAGCAACTGTTGCCTATTTATGATAAACCAATGATTTATTATCCACTAAGTATATTAATGCTTTCTGGGATAAAAGAAATCATGATTATTTCGACTCCAATTGATCTTCCTAAGTTCGAAGATTTACTAGGGGATGGATCTGACTTTGGTGTCAAATTCACTTATAAAATTCAACCATCGCCGGATGGATTGGCTCAAGCCTTCATTTTGGGAGAAGAATTTATAGGAAGTGATCCTTGTGCAATGATTTTAGGTGACAATATTTTTTATGGTAATGGCCTAATTGGTTATTTGCGAGATTCTGTTGAAAGAGCTGAAAAAGGCGTGTGCTCTTTATTTGGTTATTTTGTTAATGATCCTAATCGATTCGGTGTAGTCGAATTTGATAATCAGAATAATGCATTATCAATAGAAGAAAAGCCAACAAATCCGAAAAGTAATTATGCTGTTACGGGATTATATTTCTATCCAAAAGGCGTTAGCGAAACTGCCAAAAAAGTTAAGCCCAGCAGGCGTGGCGAACTTGAAATTACGGACCTTAACATGTTTTATCTTGAAGAAAAGAGGTGTCATGTTACAGTTCTTGGAAGAGGATGTGCATGGTTAGATACTGGCACTCATGAGGCGCTTGCTGATGCAACAAATTTTGTTAAAACACTTGAAGAACACCAGGGATTAAAAATTTCCTGCCCAGAAGAAATTGCTTTTCGCAATGGCTGGATAAGCAAGGACTATTTGTTTAAAAAAGGTGAAAGAATGAGTAAGAACCAATATGGCCAATATCTTCTTAAAGTTGCCGAAGGTAAGATTAAATTCTAGTGAAGGATTATTTAAAATGTTAAAATTTTGTATGACGAATATTGAAGGAGTTTATGTTATTGAGCCACAATTATTTGGAGATGGGCGTGGTTATTTTATGGAGACTTATTCGGATAGAGATTTCGAAAAAATGGGTCTTGATTATACATTTGTCCAAGATAATGAATCTCATTCAACAAAAGGGGTTTTGCGGGGTCTTCATTTTCAAGTTAAACATCCACAAGCTAAATTAGTAAGAGTTACAGAGGGCGAAGTGTTTGACGTGGTGGTTGATTTGAGGAAAGGAAGCAAAACATACGGAAAATGGTATGGCGTGATTTTATCAAGCGAGAATAAAAAACAGCTTCTTATTCCTCGAGGATTCGCTCATGGATTTTTGGTTTTAAGTGAAAGCGCAACTTTTTGCTATAAGTGCGACGATTTTTATTATCCCGATGATGAGGATGGCATATTATGGAATGATCCTATCATTAACATCAAATGGCCTTACAAAAATGAACCAATTTTATCATTAAAAGATAAAATATATAAAACTCTTAACGTAAGCAAAATAGGGTTCTAATTATGCATAAAGATACAAAGATACTTGTTACTGGAGTCAAAGGTCAACTTGGTTATGATATAACGCGGGAACTTCGCGAGCGTGGTTTTTCTAATGTCTGCGGAATCGATATAGATGACTTAGATATTGCAAATGAAAATGATGTCCATGTTTTTTTAAATAAAATTAGACCTTCAATTGTTATTCACGCTGCAGCGTGGACATCTGTTGATAAAGCTGAGCAAATGCCAGAAAAAGTTTATGAAGTCAATGCTATGGGAACAAAATACATCGCTGAATCATGCAAAGAAATCAATGCAACTATGGTATATATATCAACCGATTATGTTTTCGACGGAAAAGGAACAACACCTTTTGAAGTTGATGACCCCAAAAACGGCCTTTCAGTTTATGGTAAATCAAAATCGCTTGGAGAAGATTATGTCACTTTTAACTTAAGTAATTATTATATAATACGCACAAGTTGGGTATTTGGCATAAATGGGAATAATTTCGTGAAGACCATGCTTAGTTTAGCAAAAAAAGGGAAAAAAGAATTCGAAATCGTTAATGATCAAGTTGGTTCGCCTACGTATACACGCGACTTAAGTTCATTAATATGCAATATGGTAGCGACTAATAAATACGGAATCTATCATGCCACAAATGACGGATACTGTTCTTGGTCAGAATTTGCTAAGGCGATTTTTGAATTCTCTAATATAAAAGCGAAAGTTATACCTATCTCTACTGAAGATTATCGTAAAATGGTTTCAAATCAAGCCAACAGGCCACTAAATAGCAGATTAAGCAAAATGTCGTTAGTCATGAATGGTTTTAGCTTGCTTCCGACGTGGCAAGTCGCATTAATAAATTTTTTAAAGGAGCTAAAAGAAAATGGCTAAATTTTTGATTACGGGTGGCGCCGGTTTTATCGGCGGGAATTTCTTACACATAATGGTTGATAAATATCCTGAAGATGAATATGTTTGCTTAGATGCTCTCACATATGCAGGGAATTATAAAACGATAGAACCGCTTTCATCAAAAACTAATTTTAAGTTTTACCACGCGAATATTTGCGACCGAGAGAAAATGTATAAACTTTTTCAAGATGAAAAATTTGATTATGTCATTAATTTCGCTGCCGAATCTCATGTTGACAGAAGCATAGAAAACCCAGAGATATTTCTGATTACCAATATTCTTGGAACTCAAATTTTAATGGACGCATGTAAAAAATTTGGGGTGAAGAGATACCATCAGGTTTCTACTGATGAGGTATATGGTGATCTGCCCTTAGAACGACTCGACTTATTTTTCAATGAGAAAACCCCAATTCGTGCTTCTAGTCCTTACTCTGCATCAAAGGCCGCAGCTGATTTATTGGTGCTATCATATTATCGGACATATGCTCTTCCGGTTTCGATTTCGCGTTGTTCAAACAACTATGGTCCTTTCCATTTTCCAGAGAAACTTATTCCATTAATCATTAGAAAAGCAATGAGGGACGAGAAGTTACCTGTTTATGGTAATGGCGAAAACATCAGAGATTGGCTATATGTTGAGGACCATTGTGTTGCAATTGATTTGATAGTTAGAAAGGGAAGAATTGGTGAAGTGTACAATATTGGTGGGCATAACGAAAGAACGAATCTCGAAGTTGTTAAAACAATATTAAGAATTCTGAATAAACCAGAGTCGCTTATTTCGTTTGTTAAAGATCGACCAGGGCATGATTTAAGATATGCTATTGATGCAACAAAAATCGAAAATGAACTTGGGTGGAAGGCAAACCATGATTTTGATTCAGGAATAATCGAAACCATTAGATGGAATCTCAAAAATGAAAAATGGCTCAAAGATATTGAATCGGGAGAATATCTTAAGTGGATGGAAAGATATATAGAAAAATGATTAATGTTTTTATCGTCGGATCAAAAGGAATACCGGCACAATATGGTGGTTTCGAAACATTCGTTGAAAATTTAACGAAAAGAAAAAAAAGCCAAACCATACATTATTTTGTTTCTTGTATGACAAATAACGCTGATAAAGTTTTTGAATATAATAACGCTACTTGTTTTCGAATCCCTGTTCCAAAACTTGGAGCATTCGGACGCATGGTTCATGTTTCTATTTCTCTTCATTGGGTTGAAAAATATATCGCAAATAATCATAACCAATGTGACACAAATATTATTTACATTTTGGGATATCGCGTCGGCATATTTTTAAGGCAACACAAGAAAAAGTTCGAAAAATTGGGTGCGGTAGTTGTCGGTAATCCTGATGGTCTAGAATGGAAGCGCGATAAATGGAATTGGTTTGCCAAATTAATTTTGTGTACTTTTGAAAAAAACATGATAAAACAATGCGATTATATCATTTGCGATTCGAAAGCCATTCTTGAATATATTGTTCAGAAGTACCCCACCCACAATGAGGATCGTTACCAATATATCCCTTACGGTAGTGATATAAAATTATCGACATCAGCCACAGAAGAATTAAACAACTTCTTAATTAATCACAGTATTACTAATAATGGTTTTTACTTAGTTGTAGGACGATTTGTGCCTGAAAATAATTTTGAAATTATTATTAGAGAGTTTTTACTTTCTAAGACCAATAGAGATTTATTAATTATAACAAACGTGCAAGCAAATTCTTTCTACAAAAAGCTTTGTAGAAAATTGAATTTTGAAAATGATTCTAGAATAAAATTTGTTGGTACCCTTTATAATGACCAATTACTCAGAAAAATTAGAGAAAATTGTTTTGCCTACATCCATGGTCATTCTGTGGGAGGAACGAATCCAAGCTTATTAGAAGCATTAGCTTCAACAGAGCGGAACTATCTTTTTGATGTGAAGTTTAATAAAGAAGTCGCATTAGACACAGCACTGTATTTTGACTCATCAAGAGGCTCTCTTTCGAAACTAATTGATATTGAAGAAAGCAACAACAGGACGCCATTGTCTCAAACATCTAGAATCCAAAATTTAGTTAATAGATTTTCGTGGGAAAAAGTTATTCTTTCTTATGAAAACTTTTTTATGGGGATTGAATAATATGCATATGCAGTTGTCTTATTCTGTCCTTATGTGTACTTATAATGGAGAAAAATTCATCTTGCGACAGCTAGAATCGATTCTTTCTCAAACCGTCATTCCAAATGAAATAATTATTCGTGACGATTGTTCAAGCGATTCTACCCTTGATGTTATTAATGAATGTTTTTCTAAATTTTCATTTAAAAATTATAAAATCATTAGAAACGATAATAACATTGGTTGGCGTTTAAATTTTTTTTCTGGTATCAGGGACTGCAACCAGTCGATTATTTTGTTTTCCGATCAAGATGATGTTTGGCATTGCAAAAAAGCTGAGTTTTTGCTTCAAGCCTTTAATGACAATCCGATTGCCGATGCTGTTTTCACAAAGTTTACTATTGGAAGTAAACCCGTTTTTTTTAGAACCAATTCTTATCAAAAATATGCCAAGGTCAAAAAGTATAATAGAGCGAAAAAATGGTACTATTCATCTGTTCCTGGTTGTTGTTTGGCCATTAAGAGAGAAGTGGCCTTGAAATACTATAATGGAAATGTTCCAAAGTATCTCGCGCATGATCAATTATATGAAATGATTTTATTATTAAAGAACAAACTCTATGTGATTAACAATAGACTCGTTTACCATTATAAACACGGAGGGAACGCATCATTGCCAGAAAAAACATCTCACAAGCAAAGAGGAATTAATAATTGTGAACTTATGATAGAAAACCTATCCTATGTCACGGATTTATTGAAAGACGAAAAAGGAGAGATTATCATTGAAGAAATTTCAAAATCCATGGTTTTTTTTAAAAAAAGACTTATCTATTTGAATAATCCCAAATTTAGATATTGGCTTTTGCAAATGCTTCCAAACCTAAAATGCTATTACAACTTTTTTTCTTTTTTTGCAGACATGCCTATTTTTATTAAGAAAGAGAAATGATTTATGCGCATACTGTATATTAGAGCAAGCGAGATTGAGCACGATCCTCGCGTTCAAAAAGAAATTGTCAGTCTTTTAAGAATGCCGGATACAACGGTGTCTTTTTTTGGCTGGAATAGGAACCAAAACGGCAAAACAATCAATTATAAAGTTTCAATTGGATCCGATTTTGAAATACAAACCCATATTACATCTATTTATGGACCTTGGGGCGCGGGTAAAAAGAATTTTTTGGCCCTGACTAGATTCTTGTTGAGATTAAGAAAATTTGTTAGGCAAAACATACACGATTATGATGTTTTCCATGTAGTTGATTTACCATGTGCCTATGCAATTTTTAAAATATTAATGAAAAATAAGAAAAAAATCATTTACGATATTTTTGACTATTTTGCAGATTTGAGAAATTATTCAAGTTGTGTAAGAAAATTATTTATTAAGTTGGATAATGTTGTAATGCAACACGCAGATTGTACTATTTTATGCACCGAAAGCCGAATTGCTCAAATTGGTTCGTCGAAACCCAAGAGAATCGAGATTATTCATAATTCTCCTGACGTCGTTCCTTCATCTGAGACAAACACCATAAGTAATAGAGTTAAATTTGTATATGTTGGAAATTTAATCGAAGAGCGACTAATCTTTCTAACACTCGAATACTTTTCTAGTCATCCCGAAGTGGAACTTCACATAGGCGGAATTGGTCCGCTATCATCACAAGTGGAAAAATACTCATTAAATAGCGATAATATTTTCTATTATGGGAGTCTTCCATATGAAAAAACGTTGGAACTTGAAAATATGTGTAATGTTATTATTGCTCTATATGATCCCGTTATTCCAAATCATAAATATGCTGCACCCAACAAATTTTACGAAGCCCTTGCATTAGGCAAGCAGTTGTTGGCTTGCCGGGGGACAGGATTAGATTTTTATTTTGAGAATTATCCTCTCGGAATTACGATTCAACCAGATGCGGCAAATTATTCCAAAGGAGTAGAACGCCTTATACTTCGCTCTAAAGAATGGCCAAAATATTCAAGGGAGTTAAAACAAGTGTTTGTTTCACAATTTAGTTGGAAAATAATGGAGAATAGACTAACAAATATTTACATCGAACTCGAAGAACAAATAAAGTAGGGAATCAATAGGAGAAAACATGAAAAAAGTATTTATAATATTTGGAACCAGACCAGAAGCAATTAAGATGTGCCCCGTAATTATTGAATTAAAAAAACAGTCAAAACTTTATAAAACAGTTGTTTGCGTTACTGGTCAACATGAACAAATGTTAGATCAAGTTCTCGGTTTTTTTGGCATTCGACCAGATTATAGCATGCATATCATGCGAAATAGTCAAACTCTCTTCGACATAACTTCATCCATACTCATAAATATTAGAAATATTCTTGATAGTGAAAAACCGGATTTAGTGCTTGTTCATGGTGATACAACCACCAGTTTCGTTGCTGCGCTCGCATCGTTTTATATGCAGATACCTGTTGGGCATGTTGAAGCAGGATTGCGAACAAAAAATATTTATTCTCCCTTTCCTGAAGAGTTTAACCGTCAAGCGATAAGTATTATCGCTTCAATTCATTTTTCTCCTACAGAACAAGCACGCAGAAACTTAATAAGCGAAGGTAAATGCCCACAAAATATACATGTTACAGGAAACACCTCAATTGATGCCTTGAATATGATTGTAAAAAGCGATTTTACACATCCTATATTAGAATGGGTTGGGAATTCGAGATTAATTCTTATTACGGCACACAGGCGTGAAAACATAGGGATACCAATGAATAATATGTTTAAGGCCATAAAGCGTGTTATTAGTGAGAACGAAAATGTAAAAGCCGTATTTCCAGTTCACCTTAATCCCGCAGTTAGGAATATTGCTGAGGAGTATTTCGGCAAAGATGATAGAATTCGATTAATCGAACCCCTCGATGTATTTGATTTTCAAAATATTATGGCTCGCTCATACTTGGTTTTAACAGATAGTGGTGGCATACAAGAGGAGGCCCCATCTCTTGGCAAACCTGTTTTAGTTATGCGCGACACCACAGAACGTCCAGAAGGCGTTGAAGCTGGCACGTTGAGACTTGTAGGAACAAGCGAGAGTGAGATTTACTCCGTTTTTACTAAACTACTTAAAGACTCTAGCGAATATAGGTTAATGGCAGGGAAAGTAAACCCATATGGGGACGGATTCGCCTCATTGCGAATCGTTCGCGAGATCGACATTTTTTTACAAAATAGATATAATTCATAGCATGAAAACAAAGTTTAAACAAAAAAAATATACAATCATTAGCTTTTTTCGTTTGATGTTTTCTTTTTTTCCTTTGCTCATTTTGGGTGGAGGAATAGGTTTCGGAATAGGTTCCTTGGTCGAACTTGGAAGTGCAACAACTGTTTTCTCGGCGAAGGCTACAATCATTGGGACCGACGCAAACCAAAAAAATGGAGCAAACATGAGCATGCTTTTGATAGCGAATGAATCTTTGAGTGAGTATAGTGAAGATTTCATAGTGAAAGGAATAACAAAAACCAACAATATAGCGTTCTCGTCGTTGGAAATAGGGGAAAATTTGGCAGTCACACATGTTAAAGCAAACTTTGAACCCGTTAAATTGCTTTTTGCTTTTTCATTTGAAGATTCTGATATATGTATAGCGGCTGCGAACAGCATTGCAGAGACAGCGATCATAATTCTTGAAGATACATATATTTTGGATGATTTTCAAATGTATAGTAATGCTATGTCAACTCAACGCATTGTTATATCACAGAAGAATATAGATTTTATAGGTCTTGCTTTTGGGCTTTTTTTAGCCATTACGTTTTCAATAATTATCGATCTAGTTTCGAATAAAATTGTCGATTATGATGATATTGATTTAGACAATAAAGTTGCCGTTATCAAAGACGCTAATCAACTTATAACTTTTTTGTATGAAAACGACACCCGTTTACTCATCCTTTATTTTAAAGAAAATTTGATTGACTCAAGAAATATTTTTGAAGGATTTCGGAAGCTGCACCCCAACGACTTCGCATTTATTGAAAAAATCGATAGTTCCACTTCGATGAGATTTGTATTTGTAGATATAGAAAACATATCTTATGACGAAATACATAATTTTCCTGGAAAAGCGTTTTTGCTTATTTGGCAAGCAAAAACGTCTTATGACTCAATTGTTAATGCTAATTGTAAAAGTATTGCAAATAACATCATATTTAAGTGTCTGCCTTTTTATAAACTTATTTTGTATCCGTTTTTTCAACGCATTAACGGTCGAAGATATGAAAAATAATATTTATGAAATCACATATCGCGTTTTACATTGTGAAATAAACGACATTTTTCTATATCTATTTTTGATTTTTTATCCAATTACTCCGATATATTTTGTTATGTTTGGCTCGAGATTTTCGACCATTTTAAGTATTGGAGCACTAGTTTCTTTTTTGCTGTCCTCTAAACTTCGTAACTTCCGTTTTAATTTTAAATCGATTATTATTGCAACGATTATTTTTTTATTTGCTTCTATACCAGCAATCTATAATGGAGAATTTTTTTCTTTTTCTTATGTATCCTCCTGCATTAATATTTTTTTCGTGCCCTTGTATATTGGCGTTTTGATAGACACCCCCAAGAAATTTGATAAATTAATTAATATTTTAATTATTACTGGGATGATAGTTAGCCTAGTATCTTTTACTGAACTTTTTAAGTTTAATATTTTTTCAATTCTAGATACAAAAGGTTCATCTTCCCCCGGCGAATCGCCAGTTTCTGGAGTGCGATTCGGAATTTATAGACTTGAGAGCGGTCTTGGCCAAAGTATCGCATATGCAATTTATTTGACGATTATTATTCTGCTCATTTTTTATAAATTACTGCATAAGGAAAACCTTGCGAATAAAAGTCAAAATATTTACCTCTTTTTTTTGATGGTTTTAAATGCTTGCTTGTTTCTTACTGTCTCTCGTGTTCCAATAATGATTTGCGCATTTCTTGAGTTTTTGCTATTTTTTAAGCTTCCAAAAAAAAGCAAATGTAAAATCGCTGCATTTTTAGGAGTAGCCTTGTTTATAGCAATTTTTTCAATTGTTTTCATAGAAAAATCATTTGTATATGCATTTTTTGATAATATTCTTGGCATTTTCAAGGGTGATATACCCTTAGAAGATAATCCTTTTTATTATAGACTTAATCTATTTGTTAATATTGGAAAAGTTTTAAAAGGCCATTGGATATTTGGGATTGGTCTAAGAGCCAATAGCTTATTTTCGTATCCTTCGCTATATTATGGGCAAGGCGTATTTATGAGCAGTTCCTTCGATAATGGTTATCTTTCATATCTTATCACTTATGGCATAGTTGGACTTTTTTCGCTTGCGATATTGTCGATGTGGGCATTGAGCAAATGTGTTGAACTAATGACTAAGAAAAATGATTTATACAAAATAATTTTCGTTTTAATAATGTTTGCTGTTTTAATTAATTTATTCTCGGTTTCTGCAATGGACGAAAGAAAGTTGATAATGATTATATTAGGTTCTATTTTTGCGTATGATAAGATAAAACAAGATTATTTTTCTTATCAAATCGAAATACGCGCCTTGGAAATTTAGAAGCCACAAAAAACAAAGGAGGGCGGCAACGTGATTAATGAAGATTGGTTGTCTGGTGATTTTATGATAGACAATGGAAGAAGAACACTTTGGATTGCCGAGTTGAATATTCTCAAAAAACTACTGGAGGTAGCTGAGAAATACGATATCTTGATTTATCCTTTTTATGGGACACTGCTTGGGGCTGTACGACACGGGGGGTTCATTCCGTGGGACGATGATTTAGATGTTGCTATTACTAGAGAAGACTATATTAGACTTTGCTCAATAGCTGATAAAGAGTTCGGTTATCCATTCTTTTTCCAAAACGCCATGACTGATCAAAATTATTATTTCCAATACGCAAGATTAAGAAGAACCGATATGACCGGAATCGTTTTAGAATTTTCTGAGCATATTTATAATAATGGTTTATTTATTGATATATTTGTGCTGGACAATGTATGTGGACTTAAAAGTGCTGAAAGAATTTGGAAAAAAAGCAGAAAACTAACAAGTATTTTAAGGAACTATCACTTTCTTGTTTCAAAAAAATGGTTTGTCAAGTTGTTTAAACCATATTTTTGGTTTATGTCAAAGATTAATTCGTATGATTACTATTATAATAAATTGGTTAAAATATATAGTAGTGATTCCCTAAAATGCAAAGGAAAGTTTCTGTGCTCTTTTTCTTCAAAAAAAGCCTCTAGGGAAATATTTGAAAGCGCTGGCTTTGAAATTACGAGCGAAGTAATATTTGAAAATATAATTTTGAAGGCTCCTTCGAACTATCAAGCTATTTTAACTTCTTTATATGGTGATTATATGACGCCACCCAATATTAAGGAACGGGGAATTTGGCACGAAGGAATTGCTATATTCGACGCTTCAATCTCTTTTCTGAATTACTATAAGAAAAACTATAAACAATTTTCAAAAGCGTTGAATGAGTACGAGAAAAAATGAGTACTAATCTAGCTCAGAAAAGCAATCCATCGATAGCTAAAAATTCTGTTTTTTACGCATTTTACAATTTTATAAATGTGTTTTTTCCGTTTTTAACTGGTATGATTGTGAGCCGCGTTTTAAGTAAAGATGCTTTCGGACAAATCACCTATATACAAAACATTGTACAATATTTTGTTATATTCGCGTACTTAGGAATTCCAACCTATGGATTAAGAGAAATAATTAAAGTACGAAACGATAAAGAAAAACTTAATAAACTGTTTTCTGAACTTTTCATCATTAATTTCATTTCAACATTCATTTTTTGTTTCGTATATTTTATTTCGGTTTTTAGTATTCCGAGTTTTAAAGATAGTTTGCCCCTTTATTTAATTGTTGGTTCTTCTTTATTCTTGAACTTTTTTAACATTGATTTTCTATATTACGGTCTTGAACAATTTACATTCATTTCTATTAAAAATACTATTTTTAAATTACTTGTTTTTTTAATATTGGTTATTTTTATTAAAAATGATAGCGACATAATTTTATATGCCTCTTTATTTGCGATAGGAACTGCTGGTAATTATATAACAAATTTATTTTTTTCACGCAAATACGTAAAATTGACCTTCAAGGGCCTTTGTTTTAAAAAACACATGCCATCAATCCTTAGATTAATTATTGTAAATTTGGCAATAGAGGTCTATTCATTGATTGATATCACAATGCTGGGTTCAATACTGCCTTCTAAGGAATCAGTTGCTACATATTCATACGCCAATAGAATCACGAAGATCGTAATCACTATAATCAATAGTTTTACCTTAATTGTTATTCCTCGTCTTTCAAAAATGTATGAAGAGAAAAAATATGATGATTTTAATCATCTACTTTCAAAATCTTTAAAATTAATAATTATCTTAGGTGTCCCACTTGTCATTGGTATTCTGTTTGTTGCAGATGACGCAATTAATATTTTATATACAACCGCTTACTCTAAATCAGCCAAGGTCTTAAAAATACTGAGCGCAATAACAATAATATCGCCAATTGGATATTTGTTGGGCTCGCGAGTTTTATTGGTAACCGGCAACGAAAAGAAGATGATATATGCCGTAATTATAGGCGCTGTGGTGAATATTATTTTAAATGCGATATTAATTTCTAGATTAAAAGAAGTTGGCGCAGCTATTGCGTCTCTGATAAGCGAAATATTGGTTGCCTCCTTATACATTGGCTTTGGGAAAAAATATTTTCGAATTGTTGATATAGATAAAATGATTGGTAATCTTATTGTTCCAATTGGTACAATGCTTTTTTTCCTCTTTCTTTTTAAATACATATTTTCTAATATATATTTTCGTTTTTCTCTAAGCGTTTGCATATCTGCAATTATTTATTTTCTGCTCCTTATACTTCAAAAAGATAATCTAATATACCCGCAATATATAAAAATCAGGAGCAAATTTTTCGATTTATTTTCGAAAAAATAAAGATAGTTTTTTTAAACTTAAATTACTATTTATTAGAAGATTTGACAAATATTAATGTTTGACCCCATGTATCTATGCGATAGACTATCTTTTGAAAATTAATTTTTGCTTCAACATTGTCTATCTAGAAATTATAATTACTTAAAGGGGAACCGCAATATGAAATTAGACAACGTAACTATACTAATTACTGGAGGAACGGGTTCTTTTGGAAACGCTGTAGCAAGACATTTTTTAAAAAGTGAAGTTAAAGAGGTTCGTATCTTGTCTCGCGATGAAAAAAAGCAAGACGAAATGCGGAAATTATTCAACAACGCTAAGTTAAAATTCTACATTGGCGATGTGCGTGATTATTATTCAATTAGAGATGCC
>JAEWUY010000044.1 GCA_023396795.1 Bacillota bacterium
AGGACAAAGCTATAATCCAAATTCCATTCATTAGTGCTTAAATGAGTGATTTTCAAAAAAGAATACCAAAGGTAATCTATTTTTGTCATAGACATAAGCAAAAAAAGACTTGATAATTGTAGGTATGAAAAAATGGGTGGTAAGTGTATTTCCTTTAGTGGCACTTTTAAGTTCGTGCACGATTGTTAATCCTGTTTACCCGCAGGACGAACTTGATCTCGACCAGTATCAAGAACCGATTGTTTTGGATTGGACGAATGATAACGAAGAAGAACTTGAAGACCCGGCCTTTGCAGACGAAGAAGCCCTCAGAGGCTATTTAAATAACCCCTATGGCGCGGTCAAGGCTGTTGATTCGTATCAAAACGTGTTTAATGGTCGCGGTTCCTTGCAACTTGGAAACAGCGGTTCAGATAAAGAAGGAGAGCTAATTTTTACACTTAAAAATACTTTCCTCGCCGATGCTTTGGCCATAAGTGTTTATCCGTATTTTGTTGAAAGTTATGATTTATTTACCGGCAAGACAAAAGCAACCTACGATTCTTTTCAAATCTCAATTAACGAACGTGATTGTATAAATGTGATATCAAATGAAGAGAACAAACCTTTAAAGTTAACCTTTGCTTTTAATAATCCAGTTAGGGAAATTACGATTAAATTCGAAAAAGGACGCGGTTTAATATCCGAATTTATCATTTATCAAAAGTAATCATATAAAACCTTATAATATATAAGAAAAGAAGGTTATTGAATCTTTATAATGAATGCGTGACATTATCATCAATGTCAAAACTTTTATTTCTAATAAAATTGGGTGGCCATATTAATAAGCGATACGAAATAGTTGCAATTTTTGGCAAGATAAAAACGTAGAAGATCATTCACTTTCACTATGATGTTGGTTGAAGGATAAATATCAAATCAAATCGACTACCAAAGTCGTCTATGGCAATTATAAATTTTTAGTTATTATAAAAATTGGCAATCTTGGTTTTTGCCTATTCATAATCTCTATAAAGAAAGACTCAGGAATTTCTTCCCGAGTCTCCAAATCCATTATCGTAGAGTCGAAATTACGAAACAACGGCGTAAACAGAGATGTAGTTAATAATGATTCTCTTGGTTGTCAAAATTGAAAATGAATCAACAGCTTCAAAAGCGAATTCAATTTCTTCAACGCTTGCATTGACACCACCTTGTACGGGGGTTTTTGTTACTCCACCGACAGCGATCGTATCAGCATTAGGACTTGCCCAACCAGCACATCCAACTACGACTTTACTGATATTGCTTCCATCTTCAAAAGTCAAAGTAACTGAACCATTTCCACCGCTTGAACCAAACTTAATACCGTTAAATTGTGGACCAGTTGTGCTACTGGATTGAGCGGCAGTATAAACATTAGTTTCTCCAGTTGAGGAAACAAGCTTCTCAGTTCCTCCAACAGCAATTTTAGATTTCAAAAATGTTGAAAAAGCGCCTTCTAAATACTTGGTGTTTACTCCATCAACATAGGCGGTGCGGACTTGGTCATTCAAATCATATTTTGCGAGTAAAACAGCTTCTTGGGGTTCTTCTCCACCACTGGCTTCAACGGAAGTGATAGCAACGATTTGCGGGTTGTCGTACCATCCGACATAACCAGCGATTGTGGCTTCATCATTGACTGCTAATGCACCAAGGGCGGTCAAAACTTCTGTGGTAACATAACGATTATCCGCATATACGGTGACATCTTTTGTGGCAACGGTGACGACGAGAGTGACACTACCATAAGTGTCAGTTGATGTGCTCTTCACAACGCCAGTGAGTTCAGCGGGAAGGCTTTGGTGTTCGGTGATAAGATCAAACGATCCATCAATGACCAAAGATTCTGGAGCGACAGCGGTACTATCAACAGCAGTGGTGACAGTGGCATTTTTGACTTCATACAATCCTTTGTAGATATCAAGTTCGCCTTCTACAGATAAAGCATTACCAACAACGGTGCCGGCTGGTAGCTCGGTGATTCCATAAAGCAAAATGGCGTGTTCGTCATCACCAAGGAAAATCCCTTTGTCTAATAGAGCAGCTCCGGTTGGTCCGACAAAATTTCCAAGATAGATGCCATCGAAAGCTACGAGGCTTGCATCGGCTAAATCATAAAGATCAGCGATGACGACTTCTTGGTACTCAGGATCTGTGGACGTGCTGGTGTCAGTAGCGGTACTGGTGTCAGTAGCGGTACTTGTGTCTGTTGCTGTACTTGTGTCTGTCGCTGTACTTGTGTCTGTCGCGGTGTCAGTCGCGGTGTCAGTCGCGGTATCAGTCGTTGTTGGTCCACAAGCAGCTAGGACTAACATTAATAAAGGTAATAGAACAATTCTTTTTTTCATTGTTAGGTTATATTCCTCCTTTTCTATTACATTGTAATTATAAACTTTGAAGGCTATGTAGTAAAGACCATTATTTATAAATAAGCATTTCATTAAACAGATACCCGTTCATATTATTTGCCTATTTTGTCTTTGATTTTTGTTTGATTGTTAAGTTTGTGACGATTTGTTAAGATATAATACTAATTAGGTATACCTATGGAATCAAAAAAGCTTCATGTTAACGGTGGCTATCCTCTTCATTCTTATTCAGAGCTCGAAGAGGCCTTTTTCCCTTATATAACGGACTCCATATCTCGAGAAATGATAAAAGAAGCCTACTCGATGGCTAAGAAATATCATGAAGGACAATTACGTAAATCGGGCGAAGACTATATTCATCATCTTTTAGAAGTCGGAGTTATTCTTGCTAAATTGCAAGCTGGACCCGCGACAATTGCGGCGGGACTTCTTCATGACGTAATTGAAGATACCGAAGCGACTATCGAAGAAATTCAAAATAAATTTGGCGAAGATGTTGGCAAAATTGTTGAATCGCTCACCAAAATACAGCGCATGAAACTTTCGCATCGCGAGTATGAAGACTTTGAGGCTGAAGATCATCGCAAAATCTTTTTGGGCATGGCCAAAGACGTTAGAGTCATTATCATTAAACTCGCTGATCGTCTTCATAACATGCGCACCTTGTCATCACTAGATAATGCACGACAAATTGCTCTTTCCCGGGAAACGCTCGAGGTTTTCGTTCCAATCGCTCATCGCCTTGGTATTAATACGATTAAAAGCGAGCTCGAAGATTTATCGCTTAAGTATTTAGAACCAGATAAATATAACTTAATATCTAATTTATTAGATAAGAAAACGCGCAATCGCACAAAATCATTAGATTCCTTAAAAAAGAAAGTCGCTGATATCTTGTTTGAGGCTCAAGTTCCTTTTCAAATGGAATCACGCGTCAAAACGATCTACTCTATTTACAAAAAAATATATATAAAAGGCTATAATTTCGATGATATTTTTGATGTTTTAGCCTTGCGTGTTATTACAGAAACAGAATTAAATTGCTATGAAGTATTAGGAATAGTGCATGCGACTTTTAAACCTATTCCAGGTCGCTTCAAAGACTATATTGCAGTACCCAAACCAAATATGTATCAATCGCTCCATACTTCGATCGTCGCCGGAGATGGCAATATTTTTGAGATTCAAATCCGCACGAAAAAAATGGACGAAATTGCCGAAACAGGTATCGCTGCCCACTGGCGTTATAAAGAAAATACCAACTACAACGCCAAAGAAGAGCAAAGGCAAATTGAAGAAAAACTTCACTGGTTTCGTGACTTTGTCACGATTTCTAATGAGCAAGAAGGAAATGCCAAAGAATATATGGATACTTTGTCCAAGGATATTTTTGAGGCCAATGTTTATGTTTTTACACCAAAAGGAAAAGTTATTGATTTACCTAATGGTTCAACGCCAATCGATTTTGCGTATCGCGTCCATACGAAAGTTGGTGATTCGGCTGTAGGAGCAATTGTTAATGGCGCGCTTGTGTCTATGGGTACGGTTTTAAAAACTGGTGATGTGGTGGAGATAAGAACGTCTAACACCTCCTGTGGTCCTAACGAAGGCTGGTTGAAGATTGCTCGAACCTCGCAAGCCCGTTCGCACATTAAAAAATTCTTATTAAAGAAAAATTCCGAATTACTTAAAGACGAGAGAATTTCAAAAGGCAAACAATCAGCAATTGATGCTTTTAAAGATCGTGGCGTTGATGAAAATGAAATGATGAGTTTACTCAACACTTCCAATGTTTTAAATAATTATCGTGTTAAGGATTTGGACGAATTATTTGTCGCGATGTTTAGCAAAAACCCAACGCCTTCCGCCGTCATTGAATTTTTAAATATTCGGCGCAAACCAACACTTTTTAAACTCGATAAAGGACCTATATCAAAAGATGATGACCACGTCCCAGTTTTCGTGTCAGGAGCTGGGAAAATCGCCATTACTTTAGGTAGCTGCTGCACTCCGATTCCAGGTGATGATATTGTTGGCTACATTACCAA
>JAEWUY010000064.1 GCA_023396795.1 Bacillota bacterium
ATGTAAAAATTTTTTCTATTTTTTTTCGCAAAAATTCACCACTGCTATTTTTAAAGCATTTTTCAACATATTTTCGCTTACATAATTTTCGTATTTTTTGAGACTTTTTGATGTTTGTTGTCGCATAATGGAGCGGGCGACAATATAATAATAATTTGAGGAACGCACATGAAACGATTTGGATTAGCCTTAATGATCTTAACTCTCGGAGCCGGAATGTTAAGCGGTTGCGACGCAACGGCAAATAAAACGGCATTAATATATGGAAAATATCAAGGCGAGCTAGCAGCTCTAACTTATGATCAGTTACAAGATAAGATTAATGGTGATGATAATTTTATTGTTTTTCAAACACCAAATTCGGCTTGCACTTGTTGGACATCTTTTCGCGATTCTATTTTGCAACCATACCTTGAAAGTAATCATATCCGCGTTTACACAATTGCCTTTGCGCAGTTTTATGACATTAACAACGTCAAACGCGACACATTTGGAATTACCTTAAATGCCTCTTCACAAACGATGGCAATTTTTAAAGACGGCAATTTGAAACTCGTCCGTGAATATAACACAACTCATAAAATATGGAGCAGTGCTGATTCTTTTCTTACTTATATCAACGAACTAGTAATTAACCCCACAATCATCGATATCGATTTGGCGAATCTCCAAGCTTTATATGCTCAGAACAATACTTTTTCTATCCTTTATTATGATGAAGGTAGTGAATCCACCTTTCTTCGCCGTGAGTTTCTTAAACAATATGGCTTAGAAAACTATTCGGCAATGAATACTCTTTATAGTGTTAATACAAATGTTGAAGGCATAAAACTTGATATCACGGGTGAATATGACGATGAACAATGGCAAACATTTAAAGATGTCTATGGTCTATCGTCCTTAAATAACCCCGTTTACGGCTGGGGGGATGGCTTTGTTCCCACTTTTCAATATATTGAACCCGATGGCGTTAGTACTAATGGCGAAATCATTAAATCTCAAGCTGTCTATTTAAATGACGTTTTAACACCAACTTCTGCTCCCGACACTTATCAGGTTATGGAAAGTTATTACAGTTCCGACCGTAGTTCTGTACTTTCTTACTTATCTGCTTTTGATGGCACGAAGGTTCTCAAAGGTCTTATAGTAACGGGCTCAGATACGCAAGTTGTCGGAACAAACACCATTTGGCAACAAGAAAAAGCCGCTGTTTACCATGATCCGATTTTAAAAGCTTTTCTCGATGAGCGTTTACCGCTTGTTACTCATACATTTGCTTTATAAAAAACGCGACATATGTCGCGCTTTTATCTTAAAATTCAATTTGACTAATAAGCTTTTTCAGCCCTTCGCTTGATTTAACTAAATCATCAATTTCTTGCTTAGAAAATTTCGGAGTTAACAAGCGATCTGCTCCTTGACGGTTGACAATATTTGGCAAAGATAAATAGACATCTTTAATTCGTCCTTCATAAGCCTCATGAATATAAGTTGATACTGTCAAAATACTATTTGTGTTATTGACAATTGCTTCAACGATTCGCGCCACCGCTAATGCCACAGCATAATAGGTCGCGCCTTTTTTAGAAATGATGTTATAAGCCGCGTGTTTGACTTCGGCGAGTAATTCATTAAATTTTAATTTTCCGTGGCAGGAACAACGTTTGCAGGTCGCACAGTAATCTTCAAGATTGACTCCGCCAATCGTTGTTATTGAAAATGTGGCAACTTCGCTATCCCCATGTTCGCCAATTACGTAAGTGTGAATGTTACGTGCATCAACACCTGTATCTTCGCTAATAAGGTATTTAAGACGCGCCGTATCAAGAACGGTCCCACTACCAATAACCCGTCCGCGCTTGAGATTGAGCTTTTTGTTTACATAGTAAGACAAAATATCAACCGGATTAGTAACGACCAAAACGATTACGTCATCGTCAAGATAAGGGCGCATACTTTCAATAATCGTATCAAAGACTTTTAGATTGCGTTTTAATAAATCGATACGCGTCTCACCATCACGCTGGGCTACACCGGCGGTAATGATAATAATATGGGCATCTTGACAATCGCTATAATCGCCAGCTTTGAGAATTTTAGGTGAGACAAAAGACATACCATGCTGCATGTCAAGAACGTCACCTTCAGCTTTATTTTTATTAACATCAATAATAACAATTTCGTTAACTGAATGTCCTTGTAGAAGGGTAAAGGCGGTTGAAGAGCCAACGGCACCATCACCAATAATGACTACTTTGCGGTTTTCCATAATAAATAACCTCCGGCATAATTCTAAATTATCCAGAGGCTATTTTCTAACGATATGATTATAAATCAGCTCAGTTTGTAATCTCTTTTTTGATACGGTCAGTCACTTCTTGGGCCCGAGCGTAAATTTCCTCAATTGGTTCGTTTAAGTAAAACTTCCCGTCCTCATATAAAATACGGCCATTAATCATCGTCATTTTAATGTTTTCTTTAGAACCACTATAGACAATGTTTTTCTCAATATTGTTAATTGGTTGCATATTAGGACGTTTTAAATCAATCATGATAATGTCAGCGAGTTTGCCAACCTCTAAAGTATCCGCTTGATCTAAGCCGAGAGCTTTGGACCCACCGACAGTCGCCATTTTTAAAACTTGGTAGCCATCTAACGAAGTTGGATCCATTGTTTTGAGTTTTGATAAACCAGTTACCAAAAACATTTCGCGAAAGAAATCAAGACAGTTATTGCTCGCTGGTCCATCTGTTCCAATTGAAAGATTTAAACCATAATCTAAAAACTTCTGAATTGGAGCGATGCCGCTGGCAAGCTTAGTGTTACTGCTTGGGCAAGTCACGAGATGTAAATTACGGCGTTTAAAAATTTCCATATCTTCATCGGTTAAAAAGACGCCATGAAAACCACCACCACCATAATCAAAGAGTCCTAATTTTTCAAAATAGACAGCTGGAGTGGCGCCATGACGTTCAATGCAGCCATTAACTTCATTTTGCGTTTCGCTAATATGAGTAAAAACCGGGGCTTTTAATTCGTGTGATAACTCAGATAAAGAGGTCAACATCTCGTTAGTGGAAGTATACTCGGCGTGAAAACCCAGCCGAAAACTTACCAACTCCGATTTTCCGTTAATGCTTAAATAATTATCACGTAAACTCGAAATCGATTCTTTAAATGATGTTGGCGTTCCTAAAATAATGCTACGCATTCCAAAATCTTCAGAAGCCCGCGCAATTTCTTTAGGAAAATAATACATGTCAAAATTGGCGGTAATACCACTTGTAAGATATTCGGCAAGCGCCACTTTCGTTAAGTGATAAACATCATCTGGTTGTAATTTAGCTTCAATGGGAAAAACCCAATTATAAAGCCAGTCTCGTAAGGATAAATCATCAGCATAGCTTCTTAAGAAGGTCATTGCCGAATGGTTGTGAGCGTTTTTAAATCCGGGCATCAACACGTTACCATCGCACACGATGACACGCTCAAATGGCCCGTGCTTTTTGCCACTAGGACCAATATAGACAATCCGATTGCCGTCAACGACTAAATCTCCACGAAAGATAGGTTTATCATTCATCGCAAGAATACGAGCATCTTCAAATAAAATACGCATAAAGACTCCTTTTATGTAAAATGTAACAATTACTCAGCAACAGTTAATCTTTTTTTGGCTCCGGAAGAGGACGTAGTTTCTCTTTGGGTGCGCCGCAAACAGGGCAAGTGCCATCTTCATTAGGAACGACAATTTGTCCGCAGCGTAGACAACGATACTTTTGCATAACTAGTTCTCCTTTTTTATTGCTCTTATAGTATACGCCTAAGGCGATAAGACATTAAATGATATACGCTAATGGTTACGAAAGCGCTTTTGTGTCAACTTTCCCAACGAGAGTTTTAGGCAAGCTTGTTTGATAGACAATTTGACGAGGAACGGCATAAATGCCGCAACGTGTTTGAATCGTTGCTTTTATTTCTTCATCAATATTGAGATTTTGAAAATTACGATTTAAAACGACGAATAATTTAATAGCATAACCAAGTTTGTCATCCTTAATAGCGATTGCAGCACATTCGTGAACCTTTCCTAAATCCATAACCGCACCTTCAATGTCGTTAGGAAAAACATTTATGCCCGCCACTTTAATAATTCTTTTTAGACGTTGGCGAAAATAAACATAACCATCTTGATCAATATTGCCATAATCGCCTGTTGCAATCCATGTCCTCCCTGCTTCGTCTTGAACAAATGGCTGATCCTTTTCGTCTTTTAAAAAGCGGTAACCATTCATCATTGTTTCCCCTGTAATGTATAGCTCGCCATCTTGACCAGGAGGAAGGTCATTTTTCGTTTCAATATCAACGGCTTTCATTTTCAAGTTCGGAAGCAGTTTGCCAACACTTCCTTTACGATGATTTTGTTTGGTGTTCACCGAGCAAACTGTAACGACTTCTGTCAAGCCATAGCCTTCATAAAGGCGAGCATCGGAGTTGTATTTTTCCATATGCTTATCAAAGCGATCTAATAAAGAAGGAGCCACGAAATCCCCACCAACAAAAGCAATATGTAAGTTA
>JAEWUY010000067.1 GCA_023396795.1 Bacillota bacterium
CTGCAACACCGCGTACCCATTCATATTCATCATGAGCTTTTTTGCTCTTGACGAGGCTGAAAGCTTCATAAAACGCACCTTTCCTCGGGCCGCTCCAAAACGCAGCCACATTGGTTAGCATAATTGCATAACCCTTTTGGATTTTGCTATTCCATTCTTTGCTTACCATTAGAGATTCAATTTTTTGAATGTCACGAAGGAAATCGTAACAAGCTATATCGGTCGCGGCCTGATCTTTGAGGGAAAAGGATTTTCCGGTATCAGGATCGATGTACTCAAACGCCTTGGTCTTATATTTCAGTTCGATGGGTATGAACTGGTTGTTGATCTTGACCATGATATCGATTCGGACATTTTTTTGATTAATTGTTTCAGGAACCTCGATTAGCACTTTGGCATCTTTGTTATCCAATGCAATTTGCCAAGCAAGCAAAAACTTGAATTGATCTTCAGAATGAAATGGTGCGTTCCTCCTTTTAAACAAATTGATGATAGACTTTTGAATAATGTTATCCATTTTCCTTGACCCCCTTATCGGTATTTATTTTGGATTATCTTTTTTTAATGCCTTTAGTACGTATTCAAAAGAAGGTAGGAAATTGGCGATTGCGAAATCGTTGGCTTCTTTTTCTCCAGGTAATGTTTCGTATATTAAGCTAGCTTGCCTATCTGTGATAAGATGATCTTCCGATGCCTTTCGATTCATTTTCCTTAAGCTATCATAACTCTTCATAAATTCGATAGTCTCATCTCTATTTTTAAAGGTAAGAGAATGATAGAAGTGCCCAATCTCGTGCAAAAGGGAATACACGCAATGGGCTAACACAAAGTATTGCTCCGGATAAGGGAAATTGATTCGTTTGAGTTTCAGTTTAATAATGGCGCAACTTTCAAAATTCCAATTGACTGACTTGGTATATATCTCGTAAAGATTGGAATTCGAAAAGCAGATTGTTTTTTGCATGTAAATATATTCGTATGGCATCGGACCGTCATTAAAGCGGAAGAGAATGCTGATTTTAAAGAACAAACAGATTAAATCAAAAACCTTTTTAGCGCGAACTTCTTCGTACAAGTATTTATATCTATGAACATTTTGGGTCATTTTGAATTACAATTCCGTGATAGCGCGTAAATTATTATGAAAGCCAAGAGCAAATGACAAACAGTGTCTACTCGTCATTGTTTGCAAAATATTGATATGGATTCATCAGATTATCATATGATATATATGGCCTTTTTTTGACCAAATAATTGTATAGAGATTTTTTCTCAGCGCCACGCCCAATGATGCCCTCGTAAGCCGATATATTATCTGATTTTCTCGGACCAAGGATAAGACAGTCATTAATTATGAACCCTTTGTATACAAACAAAAAACATCCATGCTGAACTCGCATCCTATCGTTTGTTTCGCTTTTTAGAATAATATAGGATGGTTTTAAGTCATCAATAGTTAGGCACCCTAAAATCTTATTATTTTTCATCACATTGAATAAATTGAATTTGCCTTTTGCGATAAAAATGTCGAGATTATTGAAACAATTATCAAAAGTCAAATCGCTCGTTTTGTCCTTAACCGCAAACACCTTGCCGTCTTTGTAATTCATAAAGTGCTGGTTCCCATTTGAAGAACAGGCGAATATACAAGCAACATCAAACCGATTGGTGAAATCAATGAATGGACTATATGATGTCGAGTGCTGACAAAAAGCCAAAAAGTTTTCATCGACATCATCATTCTGAAAAACGTTAAGATACTTTTTTATTAAACCGGTGTTTTTGATATCGTAGAGTGCTTTAATCTCTTTTTTAGTTATTAAAATCGTTTTACCTTTATTTTGATAGTCGCGGTATATGCTTGGGCAAAGCGGCCAATCTGATTTGGCTTGGCCGCGATAAACATAAGGAACTGGCGATTTTTCTAAATTCTCTTCAATTTGATCGAAATTTAGTTTTGTAATATCAGATGAAATTTCAGAAGATTGGCTGGATACGATAAATAGCAGCATTGCAGCTACGACAACAAAATAAACGAGTTCAAGTAGCGTTTTCGGTTTGCCGTACATCATATCAAAAGATGCAGAATTGTTGATATTTTCAATGCTTTTTGAATAATCCAATATAAAGCCCGTACTTTCCACTACATGCGTATTACCCTTAAATGGATTATTGCTTTCGTCTACTATGTTGCTTATTTTGACTAAATTGGATTTGCACGTATTCATCATTTCCAAAACAGCTTGTGAAGTATACTCCCTTCGTAACGTCGTAGGAATGATGATAAAGTCCACTATTGAATATTTTTCTTTTAGAAATCTTGCAGTTTGGTAAAATGCGTAACCTAAATAGGTTGTATTATTCCTTATTCTAGTACTCATTGTCGTTGCCCCTGCTTATGATTATAGTTGGGCTTTTGACATTTCTTTACTTATTTTTACATTGGTTTTGTAAACTTACCCCTTTATAACTCTTTCTTAATGTAAAGAATATTTCGAGTAGACCAAACAATTAAAATACAAACAAAGCGGAACAAATTGTTGATGCCAAAGCGAACACATCATTATTGAGTAATTTTTAATAATGACAATCAGCACCATGCCTATTTTATTATTGGTCGCATTGACCTTATAAGTGGCAGTTTTTCTATTTCTCCTTTGTTCCTTTGATCGGAGTGATTTTGCTTTATGTCATTTATCTCCTTGTATTTATAACCAAAAGAAAACAAACCATCATGAAAACAAGTAAATTGTCTGAATAATCATAAATAATATTTATATCTTTCAATAAATGCATAAGTACGATGCCATCGCTTATAATTTGAATTAATAATACACATGTAATATGCATATATGCGAATTTTATTTGCACATTTATTGATTTTTGTGTATTTATATAAACAAGTGCATTTTTGTGCATTTGCCTTTTTATTAAAAAATGTGCGACCGTGGGTGCGCACACATTAGTAACTAGATGGGGGATTGATTATGAAATTATCAAGAACATTATGGACCAAACTATTAGCGGTCGGCCTCGGCGCGACCATGGCTTTGGGTGTTGGATTGACAATCAGTAGAGTTGTAACCAACGAAATAAAGGCTGCAGATGTTACAACGATTGTAACCCTTCCAAAAGCAGCATCTGATTCATCTACCGCCTTTACGACATCCACAATTCATAGCGGCACCAATAGTTTAAACAACGCAACAAATGGCAGTTTTATATCTTCAAGCCAAACTGTTGATCGAGTATACGCCGGAATACAAGGATTTAAATTTGGGTCAGGTTCAGCAAGAGGTCTTTGGTCATTCACAACAACCGAGATTGTGACAAAAATCAAAGTTAACTTTACTCGTTATTCAACGAACACAACACCAATAAAAATAACCAGTATTGATGATAGCAAGACTACTACTGGATCGGTAAATACAACTAACATTTCTTTTGAAATTTCATCTTGTTCCAGCGATCAGTTCACTATTGAGTCAACTGGCTCTGCCTGGAGAATGTATGTTTCATCTATAGAATTCACTTATGACGATGGTCTTTCTGGAGTTCCGGTCACCGGTGTTCAGTTAAATAAGTCCCTTTCATCATTATATGTTGGAGGCACCGAACAATTAACCGCAACCGTGTTGCCAATTGATGCATCAAATAAAGCCGTTTCTTGGGAATCGGGCAATAATAGTGTTGCAACCGTTAGCGGAACTGGATTAGTCACTGCTGTTGGAGCCGGTTCCACGGTTATCACTGTAACCACTGATGATGGTGGGAAAACGGCAACATGTAACTATACAGTAACCGCAGTTGTTCTAAACACTATTTCGATAAAAACGGCAGCCTCAAAAACTCAATTTACGCTTGGAGAAACTTTTAATCATTCAGGACTTGTTATTAATGCTAACTATAATAGTGGTACAGTTGAAGTTGCAAGCGGTTTTACCGTTACTGGCATTGATACCGATGTTTTAGGTGCACAAACAGCTGTTGTGTCTTACGAAGGTAAGACAACATCATATTCGATTGATGTTACAAATAACGGTGCTAGCGTCGGCGAAAGTGTGTTAGCCAGTAATTTATTTATTTCTGAATATGTTGAGGGTTCCAGCGGAACAAACAAAGCTCTTGAAATTTTCAACGGGACAGGAACGAGTGTCGATCTTTCCAATTATTCATTAAAAATAGGAACTAATGGCGCTGCTCTCGGCAACGAACTAGTGTTAAGCGGCTCCCTTGCCAACGGTGCAGTATATGTCATTTATAACTCGGGTTCGACTTATGCAGATATTACCGCTAATGGCGATCTCATCAATAACACTATTGCCAACTTCAATGGTGATGATGCCATCGGTTTATTTAACGGCGAAACCCTAATTGACGTTATTGGAACCCCCGGAAACGATCCTGGTTCTTATTGGAGTGGCACCGCTGCTGGTGGTGATCAAACAGGTCAAACCGCCGATCGCTCTTTAAGAAGAGCAAATTCAGTCACCTCTCCGAATACCACCTTTACTTGGTCAGAGTGGAATGCGTATTTGGATACTGATTCCGATTTATCAAAACACGATTATGCTTCTGCGGATGTAACCGCGCTGGAACAAGCGACCGCCTTCGCTAATTACGTAATGACTGGCATCGGTAATAATGCCTCTGGCAATTGCGTCGCTGTCAAGAGCGAATTAGATACGGAATACGGATATATGCACGCTGATGCTAAAACTGTTTTCAATTCAAACTCTGGTTCGTTGTTTGTCAATGCTCGAGCAAGAATGGTCTACTTAACAAACTGGGTGGCCGCACAGTCTCCAACAGGTGTTCAAACGTCACCAAATAATTCGAAATCCATATTGATGGCTATTACCCTTATTGGCTTTGTTGGTCTAACAGCGACAGCCGGTCTCTACTTTATTCGCAAGAAAAAAGAAACATTCTAAATCCTAATTCACCATTACCACAGGCGCGCTCACACATGTAAGCGCGCTTTACTTATGCGTTATGGCAAATTGAATTATCTATTAAAGTGAAATGGACTATAATGAATTTATGATTAATTTCCTCAGGCGAATCTTTATAAAAGATTATAAGAATGTCGGTGAATCCATGGTTCGAACTGCCCATGGTAAACTCGCTTCTCTTTTTGGTGTTGTAACTAATGTTATTTTATTCGCTGTTAAGTTGGTGTTTGGTATTCTAGCCAGTTCCATTTCCATTATCGCAGATTCAATAAATAACTTATCTGATACCGGCAACTCTTTCGTGGCCTTAATCGGTTTTAAGATTTCTTCCAAGCCCGCAGATAAAGAACACCCCTTTGGCCATCAACGGCTCGAATATCTCGCCGGGTTAATTATCAGCATCGTCATCGTTGTCCTCGCCGGCAACATGCTCGTCCAATCTATTCAAAGAATAATTAGTAATGAGCCATCAACCTACACGCTATGGACTTTCATTATCCTCGGTATAGCTATCTTGTTAAAAGTCTATCAGTCTTGGTTTAACTATCGCATAGGCAAATTGATTGGCTCGGTGACCTTAAAAGCGACAGCGGTAGACTCCCTCATGGATGTCTTCGCCACCTCCGCGGTCTTAGCCTCCGCCCTCGTATCTTTTTACCTTGGCTGGAACATCGATGGCTATATGGGCATTCTCGTCTCGATCGTCGTCGGCTACTCCGGCATCAAGATGATCAAAGAGACAATTGATCCTCTAATTGGCACACCCGCTGATAAACAACTCGTCGCCAAAGTCTTGAAGGATATTCTTTCTTTTAGCGGCGTTTTGGGCGTCCACGATTTACGCGTCCATTCTTATGGACCGACAAAAATCTTCATGTCTATCCATGTCGAAGTCGACTCCCATGTCAATATCGTCCACTCTCACGAGGTCGTCGATAAAATAGAAAGCCTTGTCAAAGACAAGTACGATATCGACTTAGTCATCCATATGGATCCGATCAATCCCAGCGATGAAGAGACGATCGCGATGATGCGCATCGTTCAAACCGCTCTACTAGATATCTCCAAAGACTTGACGATGCACGACTTTCGCATCGTCAACGAAAAAAAGAAAAAGAAAGCAATTTTTGAAGTGGTTATTCCCTTCGAACTCAAGATGAGTCATGACGAGATTTTGAATAAACTCAAAGAAG
>JAEWUY010000085.1 GCA_023396795.1 Bacillota bacterium
AATCGCAAAAGGTAATATCGGATTACTTGAAAATAAGTTAATGAGGAGACAATAAAGATATGGCTGATCATAAAGATAATGCCGTCAATACTTCTCCTCAAACTATCGGCAAATTAAAAAGTAAATACGTAACGCGGCTCGAGCGATTAGCGCTCAGTGATGCCGATTTTTTGTCTTTATTAGAACGTTTCGCGGCTGCCAAAAATACTTATGCCGGCATTTCTCGGCGCGAAACAAAATCGTATTCTGAAGATTTTATTATTGAGATTGAAAATACCTTGCCTTCTTTAGAAGCGATTGTTAACGATCCGCAAAAGTTTATTAAAGAAAACGCTGAGGTTGTCGGTGTTGAAAAGGCCCGCAAGATTACTTATCGTTCCGTTGAACATATGGCGCAACACACCGAAAACATTCGTTCTGTCGACGCTGGTGGGGGTATTCAACCTAAAAAAGTTCTCAATATGTTTATTGATGATGAACTCAAAATTTATGAGAACCGTTTTATCATGACCTTAGTTAAACGACTGCAAACGTTTATTGAACTACGTTATAAATATATTTCAGAGCATAGTGATACACGCAATAGCGACGTTGTCAGCGTCTCCTCGGAAGTAAAATTAGGCGACGTCACCTTTGAATATGAAACAAAAATGAAAATCATTGTTCCTTCTGATGATGAAGGACAGCGCGATGCGAACCGCGATTTACTTAATCGTCTTACCTTGCTTCGTAAGCGTGTCACTTATTTAACGACATCACGTTTTATGTTAGAAATGCGTAAGGCGACACCTGTTGGTGATCCAATTCAGCAAACCAACATAATGCGTCTTAATTACGATTATCAAAATGCCTACAAACTATGGATGTTTTTAGGACGTTACGACATACTTGGTATCGAATATAAATTTACGCAGTCAAAAGTTGATTTCGATAAAAATTATTTAACGCAACTCCACTTAAATATTGTTGGTTCATATTTGACGATGAAAACCGAGCATTCTTTGATTCCTGATAAGGATACGAAAATCAGTCTTTATAAACCAAAATTTAAAGAGATTAAACTTGATTATGATATGTCTGATGAACGCCTTGTCGCGAAAGGCTTAGGTTTTGGTATTGATGTTAAGAAAGAAACGCCAGCCCAAATTGAAGCCCGTCAAAAACGAGCAGCGGCAGCCGAAGAACGCCGTAAAAAACGCGAGGAAGCTAAGCAAAAGGCCAAAGAACTCGCTCGTCAAAAACGCGAAGAAGCCAAGCAACTTGCTATCAAGCGAGCTTTAGAACGCAAAGAAAAAGAAAAACAACGCAAATTAGCCTTACAAGAGAAAAAACGGAAAGCAGCCTTGGCTTTGGCTGAGAAAAAACGGAAAGCAGCCTTGGCTTTGGCTGAGAAAAAACGCATCGAAAAGATGAAAAAAGACGAAGAACAAAAGCTTGAAAAAGCTCGTCAGCAAGTGCGTTTAATGGCTGAACAACGCAAGAAAACGGAAGGTCAATAACCATGGAACAAGTTCAACAAGTTTCTGGCAATGCCCCGAAAAAGAAAAAAAGCCTGTTTGGCCGCATTTTTACAATTATTGCTGGCTCATTAATTGGTTTACTTTTGATTATGCAAATTACTGGTTCCATCAGTGCTCAAAGTAACTACGGTGTCCAACGTTTTGGTAATTATCAGATTCTTGTTGTCGTTACTGATTCGATGGAACCATCAATTAAAGTTGGCGAAGGAATTTTTGTTAAACGCGTTCCGCTTGAGCAAATTATAGCCTCGACTTCTGTCGAGTCCAAAGATGGGGATGTATTGACCTTTTATCGCCCATATGACAATGTGATAGTAACGCATCGCGTGATAGAAATATTACCCCAAAGCGATGGTTCCATTGATTTTAAGACGCTTGGTGACAATCTTAACGCTCAAACCTGTCCAAGCGGAGGCTGTAATCCTGAAACCAATTTCGACTATGTCGAAGGAGAATATGTTCTCGGCAAGGTTGTCGGCCAAAGCTATGCCTTTGGACAATTCTTCAAAGTTACTTCTAATCCGATTGCCATTGCGGCAGTCGCGGTTGTGCCACTTCTATATGTGTTTATCTCATCAGTCGTCGATGTTGTAAAAAATTCTAAGCTTAAGGAAGATCCTGCTGGAGGGGTCGAACTGGATGAATTTGAAGCTCTCAAGCAACGTGAAAAACTGCGCATGATGATTGAAATGGAAAAAGAAAAACTTCGCAGCGAAAGCAAGAATAATATTAAAGAAAAGGAGGAAAACGATAATGGCGGAAAAAATTAATAAAACGAGCACGAAAACTACCAATCATAGTTTGCGTTTCATCATCTTTTTAGTGTCATTCTTTTTAGCCTTTGTATTACTACTTCTTGACGGTTTTGGTATTTTTGATGGCTTTTTAGGCGCTGTTGGTAAATGGATTTCCTTTTCATTACTTGCGGTTATATCTTTAACTTTATTAGTTTTTGCCTTGCTTTCTTTTGCTCAATCGCAAAAGCTGGCAGTCAAAAAAATACTTAATACCGATATTTTCTCTCTCGTTGATAACATATACGATGAACGCGAGTTGGTGATGAATGTTAATAAGTTACTTCGTAAAAAGGGTGGCGAAAAATCTGCAGCTATTACGTTCTCAACGTTTAAATTTAAAAAGGAAGTTTTCTTACGATATGGATATCAAAAAGAATCGGATGTCGTCAGCACAATTTTCTCGGCAATCGAAAAACTCAAAGAGTCACTACCTCGCATTGTTTATGGCTATGACTATAGCGATAACTTTTTGATTTATGTCCCAGACGCTAACGAAAAGAAAATCCATGCTCTGTTTGAAAAGCTTACAACAACCATTAACGAATATTTAAATGATCATAAAATTGAAATTGATTTTTACCCTCACTATGGAATCCGTTATCGTGACGAAGATAATATTACTGCTGAAATCATGTTTCAAAATGCTTTGATTGCTAGTGACTTTGGCCGTTTGAGTTCAGAGCGAGGCGGTATGTTTGTCTTTAACGAATCGATGTTTGCTAAAAACGAACGCAACGTTGGTTTGGCTCGTGATATTGAACGCGGTATTGAAGAAGGTGAATTTCAAACATATTTCCAACCTAAATACGACTTAAAGTTAAAGCGTTTTTCTGGTGCCGAAGCTTTGCTGAGGTGGCATCACCCGGAAAGAGGGACGATTTTACCAGCAGCATTTATATCTTTAGCCGAGCAATCTGATTTAATTATTAAAATTGATTATTATGTACTTGATCTTGTTTGTAAACATTTAGCGGAGTGGCGCGATAAAGGAATGCGTTTACTGCCAATCTCAATTAACCTTTCCAAAAGAACGGTCTTTACTGCTGATATTGCCGAATATATTGCTAAAACGATTCAGAAATATCAAATTAGCCCGCTGCTCTTAGAAATCGAAATTGTTGAATCGCCATCACCATATGACGTTTTGTATCTTCTTTCGACGGTTAAGAAAATCAAAGCCTTAAATATTAAAGTAGCAATTGATGACTTTGGAACTGGCTTCTCGTCTTTGAGTTATATTAAGCGGATTCCTTTCGATGTTATCAAGATTGATAAGGCCTTCTTAAGTGATTTAGAGGTTGACTATAAGTCTCGTGGGATTGTTAAGGAAATTATTAAGTTAGCTCATATTTTGGAAACCTACGTTATTATTGAAGGTGTTCAAGAGGTCGAGCAAATCAAATTACTCCAGTCAATGGACGCTGATTGTATTCAAGGCTATTATTATAGTGAACCGCTTAAACCCGAAGATTATTTACGGTTTATTGCCGACAACAAATTTGAAAAAGGAAGGAGAAACGCAAGCAAATGATTTTAATTATTGGAACAACAGAAGACGATATTTTCTATTTCATGAATCGCATGAAAATTATCGAAAAAAACACGATTGCGACGAAATTTCCTTATTATGTTGGCACTTTTGCTGGCAAAGATATTTGTTTGGCCTACACCGGTTATTCAAACATTGCCTCAGCAGTAGTTGCCAGTTATATGATCGATCGATATAAACCATATATCGTCATTTGCGTTGGTACAGTTTCTGGATATAGTGAAAACCTACATCAAAGCGAGCTTTTTATTGCTGAGCGTGTTTATCTTGGCGATATTGACTTTACGCCTTTGGGTGGTAATGTTCGCTATGGACAAATAAAAGAGATGCCGGCTTTCTTTTCCTCGGAAGACGACTATGTGAAGTTAATTGAAACAATTAATTCCCGAACCGAAAATCTTCGAATTGGTCGCGGACCGCTTATTTCGACAAACGTTTTCTTTAAGAATCGCAAAAAAGCCAATGAACTTCTTAACAGCAACTTCGCTCACATTGAAAGCACGACGGCTTTTGATACCGAATCGGGAGGTATTATTGCCGCCTGTTATATCCATGAAGTACCATGGTTATTATTAAAGGCCGTTAACTATGAAATTGGTCATGATGAACAGCTTCTATCTTCTTTACGCGTTGGAATCGAAGCTCAACCCCATATTGGCAGTTTGATTGAAACATTGCTTGAAGAGCTTGTTCACTCGTTTGATAATTAGAACGAAATGAAGAAAAAAAGGCTAAAAAGCGCCATTTTTTTCTTATTATAAAAAATAATATGGAAACTGTTTCCATATAGACTTGTTATTTAATTGCTTTTTATACTATTATAATTGTGTTTCTTAATGATATGTTTTTAAGCGTTTTGTAATCAAAAGCACCTATGATATTATCATTAGAAATGAGGTATTAATGTTAGAAAAAATTCTTGTTGTCTCCAACTCGCATTCTGATTGTGAAACCATTCAAGAAACACTTTCTTATAGCCTCGTTCTAATTGCCGATAATGTCACACAGGCCCTTAAATATCTTGATGCGAATGAAACCATTCGTTTAATCTTTTTAGATGTCGATCTGCCTGATATGGCGGGTTATCATCTTTTAGCGATTCTAAAAATGAATGAGAAATATGAAAATGTTCGTGTCATTATTATGTCCAAAAGTAGCGAATTTGAACAGATGATGAGTGGTCCTGAATTAGCTAGTGTTGACTATCTGCAAAAGCCAATTGTTGCGGAACCATTAAAAATAATCGTGCGTTTGCAAGCCGAAATCACTAACCAAACTGATTTAATGAAAAAAATGAGTGGTACAAGCCACTTATTTGATTTGCTATTTAAACAAGCGCCTTTTGGCATTGCCATCACGAGAATAAAACGGGGGACAAAAGGTCACGATCCTCTCTCTGTTTCCGTGAATCCGGCTTATGAACGAATTATCGGTCGGAATCAAGATAAAACTGATACTTATGATTGGCGGAAAATCACGCATCCTGATGATTTACGAATTAGCGAAGCTTACTATGAACGTCTAATTAATGGCGAAATTAGTTATTATACGCGCGAGAAACGCTACATACGACCAGATGGCACCGAAGTATGGGTTAATATGATGGTGTCAACAATTGAGACGCAAGAAAAAGATGTTTTTTCACACTTGTCGCTCATTGAAGACATTACTGATCGTAAACGAATCGAAAATGATTTATTGGAGAGTGAGCGTAGCAAGTCGGTTTTACTTTCTCACTTGCCAGGCTTGGCGTATCGCTGTAAATATGATCGCGATTGGACGATGCTTTTCGTTTCCGAAGGATGTTTTAATTTAACTGGATATAAAGCCGAAAGTTTACTACACAATAAGGAATTATCATATAACGAAATGATCGCCCCGGAATATCGAAAAGTCATTTGGGAAGAATGGGAAAAAATTATTAAAAAGCGGACGACGTTTCGTTATGAATATCAAATCATTACCGCAAGCGGTAATCGCAAATGGGTTCTCGAACTTGGTGAACCGATTTATGATAATGCCGGCGTGATTGAAGCTTTAGAAGGAATTGTCATCGATATTTCAGCCCTTAAGGAAATCGAAAGGGTCTTACAACATAAAAACGATCATGATGCTTGGACTGATTTATATAATCGCAACTATTTAGAGCGTTTTTTGGCCCGAGAACTAAAAGATAAACCGAAAGACAAGAAGGCTTTGATTGTTGTTAACTTGAATTCGGTTCAAACACTAACCGCAATTCATGGTTATCACTATTCACAAGATTTGATGAAGGAGATTGCCATTAAGTTGAAAAATCTTTCTTGCCAGAAGTGCCAATTGTTTTTGACTCATGAAAATCGTTTAACCTTCTACGTCAAAGGTTACGAAGATAAGGTGAGTCTAATTAATTTTATTGATAAAATCGCCAATTCAATTGAGCCAATTGTTATGTTGGAGCGCATTTCCTGTAGTATTGGCATTTTGGAATTGTCAAATAACAATAAACCATCACAAGTGGATGACATATTGAAAAACTTGTTGCTCGCTAGCGAAAAAGCTTTTGTGGATGATGAAAGTCCGATTCATTACGCCTTCTTTGATATTGACATGGAAGAACAAATTAATCGCGATAAAAAAATACAGCGCGAATTAGTAACGATTAGTAATGGAGTTAGTGAAGATCATTTGTTTTTAATGTACCAACCAATTATTGATCTTAAAACAAATCTCGTTTGCGGCTTTGAAGCATTAGCACGTCTAAAAATGCCTGAGTTTGGCATTGTTCCACCTTTAGATTTCATTCCGTTAATGGAAAAAACCAAACTCATCATTCCTTTAGGAGAAATGATTATTCGTAAGTCATTAATGTTTCTTAAGAAGCTGCATGATGCTGGTAATGAAGAATTATCAGTCTCAATTAATGTTTCGGCAATTCAACTTCTTGATTTACATTTCACGCGAAAATTTTTAGATATTATTAAGGAATTAGGTGTTGATCCCAATAAGATTTGGGTCGAGTTAACTGAATCAGTATTTGCGAATAATTATCAAGAAATTAACTCTATTCTTGGTCGTTTGATGGACCACGGTGTGCGTGTCGCAATTGATGATTTTGGAACAGGTTTTTCCTCATTACATCGGCTGCTTGCCATTAACATTAATTGTATTAAAATCGATAAAGCCTTTATGGATGGCATTGAATTAATTAACATTGATGAAGCTATTACGAAGGATATTGTTTCCCTTGGACAGAAACTTCGTTATATCGTTGTCGCCGAAGGCGTTGAAAGCGAAATTCAAAAAGATTATCTCGTTGCTTATGGTTGTGATCGGGCGCAAGGCTATTTCTTTAGTCGCCCCCTTTCTGAGGACGACGCGGTTGCCTTTTTAAGTAAGCAAAATAATATAAGCAAGAGTTGATTACTCTCGCTTATATTGATAATAAGGTCTAATTATAGACCTTTTTTTATTTCGGTAGCTAGCATCGGCAGATTAAGCTCGGCAAGTCGTTTGTTTTTCAACATCGTAATTTGGAAGCCTTCATCAGCAATATAGCGCGGAATGACATGAACATGAAAATGAGGAACAACTTGTCCAGCTTCTTTATTCACATTAGTTAGAATATTGACCCCTTTAGCCCCTAACATCGTAATATCGGCTTGCGCAACTCTTTGAGTGACGTCCATAACTTTGTGCATGATGGTTTTTGGCGTTGCCACATAATTTGCGTAGTGTTTCTTGGGTATGACTAAAGCGTGACCAGGAGTGACTTGCGAAATATCTAAAAACGCTAAAACATCATCGTCTTCATAAATTTTTGTCGCCGGAATTTCTTTGCGGACAATCTTGCAAAACACACAATCAAGATGATTCATTATTTTTACCTCCAAGGAAAAAAACAAAGGAGGACGTTTCCATCCTCCCTATATTATAGATTTGAACTAGTTAGCTATCAATCTTCATCGTCGAAGAGATCGGGGAATTGTTCCACGAAGTAATCGTAAATCGATGTGTCATGATACATGATGCTATAAAGTTCGATGTAGGATTCGTAAGCATTATTAATGTAGGAATCCTTGGCCGAGAGAACGTGAGTGACTTCTTTGGCAACTTCTTCGATGAAGGTTGGGCCTTCTTCGGGTCTGAGGTTGGCGTAGTTGTCATCACTGAGTTTTGACAATTTGGAAGTCGAAACAGCTTCTTTGACCTTAATGATGTAATAAGTTGAACTAGAGATGTCATAGATAACAAAGTTATCTTTGCGAACATCGGTGCCTTGTTCGGAAGTCGTTGGTGTCAAGTAATAATTACCTAAGATATTGCGAACATAATTACCAGATTCGTAATTGTGAGTCACTTGATTTTCAGCATCAAGATGATCAACCTGGTTGGCAACGTTGATGTTAAATAAGCGAGTTCTAATTGCTTCTGGAAGGTCGCTAAGACCGCCGCTTTTCACATACCAGCCATCATTGGTGTAATCTTCAAGCTTCAAGGCATTAGACTTAATCATTAAACCAATTTGTTTAGTGTAGGAATTGTTATTAGTGAAATCAGATTCGATGGCCGCATCATTGGAGAAACGGTCATCAGTAATTTTAAGATAGTCCGTAACAATCGCACCAAACTGTGTTTGAGGATAATAACTTGTCGGGCCATCGAGTTGTTCTAAGACCGCGGCGTCAGTAACAGGGACGCTTGTACCTGGGAAAGCTGTTTCAAGTAATGTAACAGCTGCTGGTGATAAATCAATACCGCGCCAGGCATTGGCTAACACTTCGAAGTCAACATCAGCAGTCGCATCAGCGGCTAAAATATACTTGTCAACGAAAGCATTAATCAAAGCTTTAGCAGAACTTGGATAGGATTCATTGTTAACGATTTTGATGTATTCAACTTCACGAGCGTATGTGCGACCGAGAGTTGAATAGTTTTCGTCAAGTAAGAATTCTTCAACAAGTCTTTCGCGATATAAGCGGGGGAGAATACCAC
>JAEWUY010000117.1 GCA_023396795.1 Bacillota bacterium
AATGTCACGATACTTATTAATGTTGGCTTCGAGTTGCACACGTTCGGCTTCGAGTTTTTGCTTTTCTAAGCCGGTTAATCGACGTAAGGTCATTGCTAAAATAGCTTGCGTTTGAATTTCAGTAAGATTGAATCTTTCAGCCAATTTTTGCGAGGCTTCTTCCGGTGTTGCAGCTTTTTTAATTAACTCGACAATCTCGTCAATGTTAGCAATTGCGGTTAATAGGCCTAGCACGATATGATCGCGGGCTTCGTCTTTAGCTAGACGATACTTGGTGCGATTTTCAATAAGACTAACTTGGTAATTAACATAGCCAAGCAAGATTTCGTTAATTGGCAAAACTTTTGGCGCTCCATCAACAAGACAAAGCATAATAATGCCGTAACTGACTTGTAGCTGCGTATTCTTAAACAACTGATTTAATATAACTTCTGGAATGGTGTCTCGACGAACTTCAATGACGACACGAATGCCTTCTTTGTTTGATTCATCGCGAACATCGGTAATACCTTCGATAACTTTGTCTTTAACCAAATTAGCAATGGCTTCAATCATTCGCGCTTTATTAACTTGATAAGGAATTTCATAAATAATGATGCGTTTTTTACCGTTTTCGGCTTCTTCAATTAAAGCTTTACTTCTTAACGCGATACTACCGGTTCCGGTTTCATAGGCATCTTTGATGCCATCGCGCCCTAAAATCGTTCCACCCGTTGGAAAGTCTGGTCCTGGTAAATAACTTTCCATGATTTCGAAGGGTGTTAAAAGAGGGTTGCGAGCGACAGCAATTGTCGCATCGATTGTTTCGGAAAGATTGTGGGGTGGAATATTGGTGGCCATACCAACAGCAATACCCGAACTTCCGTTTACTAATAAGTTAGGAAAACGAGAAGGTAGAACACTTGGTTCTTTTTCAGTTCCGTCATAGTTATCAACAAATAAAACGGTATCGTCGTTAATATCGCGAACCATTTCCATTGATAGCTTGGTCATTCTTGCTTCGGTATAACGCATGGCGGCGGCTTCGTCACCATCAACACTACCAAAGTTACCATGGCCATCAACGAGGGTATAACGCATTGAGAAAGGTTGCGCTAAACGGACAAGGGTTGAATAAATGGCTGAATCACCATGGGGGTGATATTTACCCATAACGTCGCCGACGATACGAGCACACTTTTTGTATGGTTTATCGTATTGCATGCCTGATTCATTCATGCCATAAATAATACGACGGTGAACGGGTTTTAATCCGTCGCGAACATCGGGAATAGCGCGGCTAACGATAACTGACATTGAATAGTCAAGGAATGAGCCACGGACTTCTTTGGAAATATCGACATCACGAAGACCAGGAACAATTCCTGATTCAATTTTTTCAATTTCGTCAGTTTCTTCGCTGATTTCGTCAGTGATGATTTTTTCTTTTTCTTCCATCTTTTGGTTACTCCTTACTTAAATGTCTAAGTTCTTAACGAACTTGGCGTTTTTATGAATAAATTCTTTGCGGGGCAAAACGACATCACCCATTAAATCGGTAAAAACAGCATCAGCTTCGATTGTGTCTGTTAATGAAACGCGAAGCATTTTGCGAGACTTGGGATCCATGGTTGTTTCCCAAAGCTGCTGGGCATCCATTTCACCAAGACCTTTATAACGTTGAAACGGATAACCTGGTTTTAAATCTAGTGACTTTTTCAAAACTTCTAGTTGTTCGTCGTTGTAGCAATAATACTGTTTACCACGATGTTCGACTTTGTATAAAGGTGGTTGCGCAATATAAACATATCCGTGTTCAATTAGCGGTCTCATATAACGGTAGAAGAACGTTAAAAGCAAAATACGAATATGGCTACCATCAACGTCAGCATCAGTCATGATTACGATTTTGTGATAGCGGATTTTACTAACATCAAATTCAGCGCTGTAGCCTCCACCAATCGCTGTAATCATATTACCGATTTCAGCGTTTTCAAAAACTCTATGGGGTTGTGCTTTTTCAACGTTAAGTATTTTACCACGTAGTGGTAGAATGGCTTGTGTTACACGGTCCCGGCCGTTTTTGGCCGAGCCGCCGGCGGAGTTACCCTCAACGATGTAGAGTTCGCACTCTTCAGGATTACGGGATGAACAATCAGCTAATTTACCTGGTAAGGTGGTAATGTCTAAAACGGTTTTGCGCCGAACTTGTTCGCGAGCTTTACGCGAAGCAATTCGCGCCATTGCGGCACTAACGACTTTATCCATCATTATTTTGGCAAGACGGGGGTTTTCAAGTAAAAAGCGGTTTAAACCATCGCCAACAATACTTGAAACGATTTTACGAACTTCTGAGTTGCCAAGTTTGGTTTTTGTTTGGCCTTCGTATTGGGGATTAGGGTGTTTAACAGAAATAATAGCTGTTAGTCCTTCTTTTATGTCATCGGTCGCAAGGTTTTCTTCGACATCTTTAAGGTATCCATTAGCTTTCGCATATTCGTTAACAACGCGGTTGATTGCAAGGGTAAAACCAGCCTCATGCATTCCGCCTTCGTGAGTGTTAATGTTATTACAAAAAGTAAAGATTGTGGGATTATATGAGGTGTTATATTGCATAGCAATTTCAGCATGAATATGTGCTTTTTTGCCATCAGAAAAAACATAATCATCTTTACCTTCACAATAAATAACATCTTCAAAAAGAGATTCTTTATTACGGTTAATGTGAGTAACGTATTCTTTTATACCGCCTTCGTAATAAAATTCTTCACTGATAAGCGTTTCGCCACGATCATCATTAACAACCATGCGGACGCCGCGATTCAAATAGGCCATTTGACGCATTCTATCGCGAATTATTTCATAATTAAACTCGGTTGATTCTGTAAAAATAGTGGAGTCGGGTTTAAAGGTGACGACTGTGCCACGATCTGCGGCTTCGCCAACAACCTGCAAATGACCAACCGGTTTCCCGCCGTGTTCAAAGCGGAGGTAATAGTTTTTTCCACCTTTGTGGACATTAATGTCCATCCATTCTGACAAGGCATTAACAACCGAACCACCAACACCATGTAAACCGCCGGAAACCTTATATCCGCCGCCTTCTCCAAACTTACCGCCGGCGTGTAAAATCGTGAATACGGTTTCAACGCCTGATAAGCCGGTTTTTTCGACGATATCAACAGGAATACCACGGCCGTTATCGCAAACCGTGATTGTGTCGCCTTTGTTAATTGTTAGCACGACGCGATCACAATAACCCGCTAAGGCCTCATCGATTGAGTTATCGACAATTTCCCACACTAAGTGGTGTAACCCGGCCGAAGAAGTTGTTCCAATATACATGCCTGGTCTTTTTCTAACCGCCGCTAAACCTTCGAGAACCTGAATGTCGCGAGCGCCATAATCAGCACTACCTTTTTCGTCATCCTCCTCGACAGGTAAATTTACTTTTTTTTCAATGTCTTCCATTAAGAATTCCTCCTTGCGATCTTATGGTTTTTAACTTCATATACTATGGCGTTCACCACCTCAAGCGATGTGGAGGTGATAAACACTTGTTCGAATTTCGCTAAGAAAGATATTAATCTTTCTTGATTTTCGGCGTCTAGTTCTGACATCACATCATCCAGAACGACAATGGGCCGTTTGTCTTTATCTTCGATCAGGAAGTAAGGACTAAGTGTGAGGGCTAAGGCAAGAATGCGGTTTTCGCCTTGTGAACCATATTTCGAGACATCTTTGCCGTTAAGGCTCATTTTGAAGTCTTCGCGATGGGGCCCGATAGATGTTACCCTTTTCTTCAAATCGCCGTCTAGCGCTTTGTTAAAGGCGTTTTTAGCATTGGTTTTGAAGTCGGCGTCAGCTCTAACAAACGGAATGTATTTCAGACGAGCAACTTCCTTCTCTCCTTTGATTGAGGTAACGATTTGCGATAGAACACGATTAATTTGTTCAACATACATTTGGCGATAACGGACGATTTTTTCAGCAATCTCAATCAAGACGTCGGTTACAACTTCAAGTTGTGTTTGATTGATTTTATCGGATTTTAGCAATTCATTGCGCTCGCGCAACGCGCGCTCGTATTTTGTCACATACTCCAAGTAAATCGACGACTGTTTTGACAAGCTAATGTCCAAGAAATCGCGACGCGCCTTAGGCGACTCTTTGAAAAGCAAGACGCGGGGCGGTTCAAAGACAACAACATTTACTAATTCGCTTAATTCAGAGAGGCGACTAATTGCTTTGTTGTTACAAGTTACCTTTTTGCCTGAGATCGTCAGAACAACGTTGATTTGTTTTTTCAAGTTTCCTTCACTGATTTCGGCTTCAATAACAGCATAGTCACAACTTTCTCTAATTAAGTTAGTGTCTTCTGCGGTTCGAAACGAACGGGCAAGTGACAAATAGTGAATTGCTTCGACGATGTTTGTTTTTCCTTCGGCGTTTTCACCAACAATAAGGTTTAAACCTTTCTCGAAGTTAAGCTCAACGGCCTCATAACTTCGATAATTGCGAAGAACAAGTTTGCGAATAATCATTTCTGCAAAACGCGATAAACAACATTCTCAATCTCGACGGTGGTTTGATCACGCAATTTTCGTCCGCGGCGATTATCGCTTTCGCCATTCACGACAATTTCGTGGGTTGATAAGTAGAATTTTGCCTCGCCACCCGAATCAATAAGATTCGCTATTTTTAGCAGCTGACCCAAAGTAATGTATTCGGTCGAAATCCGAATTTCAATCGTTTTTTTATCATAAAAAAAACCTACTTTTTGACCCATGTTAATATTATACACTAACGCATAAAAAAAGGGAATATTAATTCCCTTATCATTACGTTATTGTTTTTGTGCCTTTATTTGCCTTAGAAGGTGCGCACCGGAGTGACTAATTGGACGACTGAGTCATCTTTGTTATTCTTGACAACAAAAGGCTTCATTTCGCCTATAAACGCAATTGTCACGTCTTCGGCTTTTACTGCTCGAATTGCAGCAATAACATATTCGCTATTGAAGCTCATCTCAAGACGATCGCCACTGAATTGGAAGGTTGAAATTTTTTCGTTTGCCGATCCAACTTGCGCGGATTTACTCGCGACTTCAAGGGCATCTTCGGTCATTGAAAGTTTAACAACGTTTTCTCTTTCAAAAGATAAAAGCGACGCTCTTTCCATTGCAGAAATTAATTCTTGAGAATTTACTTCTAAGAAGTAATTAAAAGTCTTGGGAATGATGTTTCTTGTGTTGGGGTACTCGCCGTTAATCAAACGAGACGACACAAGGGTGCTATCAAATGAGAACAATATTTTTTTATCACTAACCGCCAAAGAAACTTTTTCGGCATTCTCAAACATTTTAGTGATTTCGATTAGTGTACGAGCCGGGACGTTCGAAGAGAAGGTGACAACATCATCAATTGCTATTTCTTTGCGAGCTAGTCGGGCCGAATCCGTTGCGGTCGCAATTAGTTTTCCGCCAGAAGCCTCAAGGTTAACGGCGGTTAAAATAGGGCGTTGTTCCTTGTTGGAAGCCGCAAAAGCTGTTTGCTCAACTAATTTAGTAAAATCTTTTGATGCGATATCGAAAGAAACACCAGATGGATCTAAATCAACGTCTGGATATTCGTCAGCTCTAATCGAATTTAGTTTAAAGCTTGATTTACCATCATCAATTTTAACGATGGTCTCATCAACAACTTCGATCGCAACTTCTTCGCCTTCCATACGTCTGGCAATTTCAGTAATAATTTTACTGGCAACAAGCGTAGCGCCATACTTGGCGTTGCGGATTATTTCTTTTTCACCAATCATGTTTGGAACAAGTGTACTTATCGTTAATTCGTTGTTTCCACCAATTACTGTTAGTCCTTTTTCGTTAAGCACTAATTTTAAGTTCATTAAAAGAGGGACCGGTACTTTAGATCCGATTGCCTTAGCGGCTATCGTTAAACCTTTAAGAAGTTGTTCGCGATTTATAGTTAGTCTCATTTCTCTTCTCCTTAAGAATAAAGATTATTATTAGTTCTGTGGATTGTGTGGACAACACCGGAAGTTGTCTGAGTCCTTCTTTGTAATTGTATCATAAAGGTAATAATGTATGTATAACTTTTATTTTATAAACCTACTTTTTCAAGCGCTTTTTAAGGTCATCAATCGCTGTTTGTAAACCGGTATCAGTTTTCAACGCTTTATCCACCTTTTCAACAGCGTTCATAACTGTCGTATGATCTTTACCACCAAACACCATTCCAATTTTTGTTAACGGGACATCGAGTAAAGAACGAACAAGATACATAGCGATGTGTCGAGCCATTGCTATTTGGCTGGTTCTAATTTTGCCAGTTAATTGTGAAGGTGTGAGATTGTAATAATCAGCAACAACGTTAATAATTTTTGTCTCACTTAATTTGGTTTTTGTATCCTTGACGTCGATTAAAGATTGAACGGATTCGATTGCGACACCCATGTCGATGTGGGCTGTCGGTTTGATGTTAATGGTATAGAAGAGCAAACGATTAAAAGCTCCTTCTAATTCGCGGACATTTTTCGAAAACTTCTCAGCGAAAAAAGTAAGCACATCGTCGTCGAAATTGGCAATATCAAGGCTATTTGCAGAGATTTTTAATTTGAGAATTTCGATGCAAGTGTTAACATCAGGGGCTGCGATATTGACTGTCAAACCAGCGTTAAAACGCGACACTAATCGTGCCTCAACTCCTTGAAGTTCGCTGGGGTGTTTATCACTCGTTAGAACGATTTGCTTGCCGGCATTAACCATCGATGAAAAGATGTAAAAAAACATTTCTTCAGTCTTTGATTTGTTGGCCAAGAACTGGATATCGTCGATTAGCAAAACATCGATACCTTTGAAATAATCTTTAAGATTTTCTCCTTCTTTATCTCCTGTAACATATTTAATAAATTCTTCGAAAAAATCTTCTGTCGATAAATAAAGAACTTTACTTACGGGCGCGTTTTCCTTTATATAATTGCCGATAGCGTGTAATAAATGTGTTTTACCAAGTCCGGATTGTGAATATATAAATAACGGATTATATAATTTTCCAGGAGTAGAGGCGATCATCAAAGCAGCTTGATAAGCTTCACGATTTGAAGAACCAACAACAAAATTATCGAAAGTTAGTTTTGAATTAATATATGAATTTGCGAAAAAAGAAGGTTTGTTTGATGCTTGTTTGACGACCGTTTGGACCTCGCTGGCTTGAATAAATTTTAATTTAAAATCAGTTTCGGTACACTCGCGAACAACAGCAGTTAACATATCAAGATATTTGGTCGAAAGTAAATTAGCGGCAAGGCCAGAATTAACAACCACAACCATTAAGTCGCCATCGATACCGTTTATATAAGATCCACTTAAAAACGTATCATAGATACGCGAGTCGTTGATTCTAGTTTTAGCGTTATCGAGGATCCGGTCCCAAAGTTTGGTTATTTCTGAAATTGTGTTCGTCATACACGAATCCTCCAAGTACATAAAAATATAACATATCCACAGGTTAAAAACACCCGAAAACTAGTGATAATTATGTTTTCCACAATTAGACGTTAAAAACACCCGATTTCACGTGTATTTTTGATTATCCACAAAATTGAAATGTGGAAAACTTGTGGAGAAGAGATTGTGGAAAAAAGTCTGTGATATTTGTGGGCAGGTTTCCACCGCAGCAAAAGGTTAACCACATCAAAAAAGTGCGATAAAATCTATAAATATTACTAGTTATTAACAGATATTTTTCTTTTTTCTAACACCTTGTGGTAAATATTTTATTATTGTTCTAGGAGTGATATTTGTGTTGTTTTGTACCCGTTAGTGTGTTAAAAATTCTCTGGCAAGCAAGCCTTCTTCTTTTTTGTTATAGGCAGCTACTATTTAATTGACTTAATATACATTAAACTATATAATCATTTCGCGTAATCACACACGAGGAGAATAGATTATGAAAAGAACGTATCAACCCAGCAAGAAAAAACACGCCGCTGTTCATGGCTTTCGTGAAAGAATGAAAACCCCAAACGGCCGTAAAATTTTAGCTAGACGACGCGAAAAAGGAAGAGCGGTTATTTCTGCTTAATTTTTGGTATTGACCAAACAAAAGGTAAAGTTTTGAAAAGGCAGTATCGTATTCGTAAAGCCGAGGACTTCCACCGCATTATTCACGCTTCTTGTTTCGTCAAAAACCAAAGTTTTGTTATTTACTTTCAAACAAACGAGCTTAATAGTTCACGAGTCGGCATATCAATTCCAAAAAGACTTGGCATCGCCGTTGTACGTAACAAAATTAAGCGACAAATCAAAGCCATTCTACAAGAGGCCCTTGACGTCAACAAACCTATCGATTACGTAATTGTTCCTAAACGCAGTTACGACATTGAGGATTTTAGCAAAACAAAAGACGCACTAAAGGGTCTCCTTAAAAAGATCGGAGACCATCATTTTGAAAAAAGCAACTAAGCGCATACTTACTTTCGGAGGACTTCTTTTTGCTGTCGTTCTCATAAGCGGCTGTACTGCGAGCTTTTGCTCGAATAACGACAAAGCCAACATTCTTTATACTTATGAAGATGGTGTTTCTGTTTATGAAGACAATCACGTAGACGGGAGTGAAGTTTTTGTTGGCAACAGTGTTTTAACAAGACGCGTTACCTATGAAAATTCACCTCTCCTTAGCGAAGTGATCGAATCCGCGACCGCAAACGCCATTAATGTTCCTACTGATTCGTATTTTGTGGCGATTGATCAGAGAGTTTTAGAAATTGCCTTGGAGCACGAATATGGTCTTGAGGTTGATTTCGCAACCATCGATGCCGCCGAAGCTAACAACGCTCTTAAGAATTTCGGATACTTAAAATTTGCCGGTTATACCGAGGATAATAATTTATTTGAATATTGGGATTTATGGACGGCGGAACTTAAGATTTCGTTGGGTGCCGAACAAGTTCCAAACCAAGATTTTACAACTTACTACAAAGAAAAACTGAACACCACAATCTCGACTTACCGGGCTTGTATCGCAATTAATGATGGCGATTACGGCAAATACGGAAGCGACGGCAATACCGAAGCTTTTATTGAAGGCAAAAGCTGGGCTTACGCTTGGTCCAAAGGACCAATTGAAGGATTATTTGTTTATCCAGTCGCCTTTTTAGTTGACTACTTCTCGTTTGCTTTTGGAATGAACGGGTGGGGGCAAATTGGCGCTGTCGCGCTTGTCACCTTAATTGTTCGTAGTTTAATTTTGCTAACAACCATTAAATCAACGATGGGGCAACAAAAAATGCAAGCTCTTCAACCCGAACTTGCTAAAATTCAACAAAAATATCCCAATTCAAACACTAACCAATCTGAAAAACAACGCCTTGCTCAAGAGCAAATGGCACTTTATAAACGCCATAAAATAAATCCGTTAAGTCAAATTTTAGTATTAATTATTCAATTCCCGGTCTTTATCGCCGTTTGGGGCGCAATGACGGGAGCGGCTGTTTTGTCCTCAGATGCTGTTTTAGGTTTGAACCTCAGTGCTGGGCTAGGAACCGCAATTCTTGATATCGCTGGATGGCCAAACGCTGCTGGTTGGTGGACAGCCGTGGTCTTATTTGTTCTAATGGGTGTTGCGCAGTTTATATCTATGAAGTTGCCACAATGGATGCAAAAAGCTCGCACCAAAAACGTCAAACGTTTGTCAAAAAATCCTGCTGAAGACAAACAAGCAAAACAGATGAAATGGTTCAGCAATATTATGCTGATCATGATTATAGTTATGGGCTTTAGCTTACCGGCTGCCATGGGTGTTTATTGGTTTATCGGCGCGATTATTTCCGTCATTCAAACCTTAATCATGCAGACGATTATGGCTCGTAGCAAAAAATAGTAAGGAGACGAAATGAAAAAATACCAAGCTAAAACAGTCGACGAGGCCGTTAACCTCGCCGCCCAAGAACTAGGAATATTGCCAAGTGAAGTCAACTTCGCAATTTACGAAGAGAAAAAAGGCATTTTTAAAAAAGTCACGATTGAAGTCTATGAATTAAGTGATGCAATTGAATTTGCGGAAGGCTATTTAAAAAACGTCACCGCGGCTTTAGGAATTGTTGCAGAAACGACAACCGTCTTAAAAGACGATATCATCCATATTTCTCTAAATTCGGATCATAACCCAATCTTAATTGGTAAAAACGGCAAGACCTTACAAGCCCTTAACGAATTAACGAGACTCGCTGTTTCTTCCAAATATAAAAAGAGATTTAGAATTTTATTAGATATTAACGACTATAAAGACGGCAAATATTCCCGTGTGGCCTTTGCTGCCCGTCGGGCCGCTAAAGAAGTCCAAAAAACAAGAATGGATGCGACTCTAGAGGCTATGCCGGCTGATGAAAGACGCGTCGTTCATAACGCCCTTGCCAACTTCTCACACATTAAAACTGAGTCCGCTGGCGAAGGAAACCGCCGCGCTGTTGTCGTCAAATATATTGATTAGTAAAGAGAGCCATTAGGCTCTTTTTTGCCTCAGAAACATTATGCATGAGACCATTGTTGCTTTAGCAACGCCACCACTAAAATCAGCCATAGCTGTCATTCGCTTGTCGGGTGACGATGTCTTTGAAATTGTCTCCAAAGTTTTTAGTCATAATTTAATTAATATAACGGAGCGTTCTGTTTATGTTGGTCAAATTATTAAAGATAACGAAATCATTGACGAGATAGTTTTACTCGCCCACGTTAACCCTAAATCCTTTACTGGCGAAAACGCTGTTGAAATTATGAGCCACGGATCGATGCTTATCGTCGATGAGATTATTGAATTACTCATTGGCGCGGGAGCGCGATTAGCTAATAACGGCGAGTTTTCGTCACGAGCCTTTTTAAATGGCAAAATTGATTTAATTCAAGCTGAAGCGATAAACGATTTAATTAACGCCAGGACGAGAGAGGCAAAGAAAATCTCTCTTTTTTCATTAAAGGGCGAGACAAGTCATCTTGTAATTCCAATAAAAAAAGCGATCGCTGACTTATTAAGTCAGATTGAAGTCAATATTGATTTTCCAGAATATGAAGATATTGAAGAAGTTAGTCGCGAACAAGTTGTGGAGGTGTGCAGTCGTATTGTCGATGACGTTACACAACTTATTCATGCTGGAAAGCAAGGCCAAATAATTAAAGAAGGCATTAAAGTGGCAATTATAGGCAAACCAAACGTTGGTAAATCCTCGCTTTTAAATGCGATGATCGGTCAAGAAAAAGCGATTGTCACGAACATACCTGGAACAACCCGCGATATTGTCGAAGGTGAAATTAATCTTAAAGGTATTACTTTAAATATTTTAGATACTGCCGGCATTCGAGAAGTGAATAATGAGATCGAAAGCATTGGCATTCAAAAAGCTAAAGTCGCTACAGAAGAAGCTGATTTAGTTATTCTTGTCTTAGATGCCACAGAAGAAGCTGAGGATTCTTTTGTGAATCTTATCAAAGATAAAAAACACATTATCGTTTATAACAAAGGCGATATTGCAAAAAACAGAAAAGAAAACAACTTATATATTTCTGCCTTAAATAAAGATATTGATCCACTATTAAAAGAAATAACGAAGGTTTTAGCTATAAATCAAGATGTATACGAACAACCAAGCCTTAATAACGCTCGTCAATTAGGCCTGCTAGGAGCGATTCGAGAAAGTCTACTCCAAGCAGTCGAAGACGCCAAAAACAATCAACCCATTGACCTTGTAAGTGTTAATCTTTTAAGCGCATATAATGCAACTTTAGAAATATTAGGCGAAGGAAACAAAAACGACATTACCGAAGAAATCTTTTCTCGTTTTTGCGTTGGGAAATAATTATGATTGACTCACACTGTCATTTAAATCACGACCGTTTCTACGGTAACCCGGAAAAATATATAACTGCCGCAATGGAAAAAGGGGTGCGTTCTTTTTTGGTTGTGGGATATGATCTAAAGTCTTCCCGACGTGCGGTTGCTTTAGCAAAACGCTTTCCTAACGTTTATGCTGCGGTGGGAATTCATCCTACCGACATAAAATCGCGAGGGGAAAACGACCTTAAAGAAATTGAAGAACTGCTCAAAGAGACTAAAGTTGTTGGTTTTGGAGAAATTGGGCTTGATTATTATTGGGATAAAGACGAAAAAATCCAAGCTCAACAAAAGAAATATTTTATTGAACAAATTAATATCGCTAACCGCCACCACAAACCAATTATTGTTCATACTCGTGACGCGTCCTATGACACGTTTAAGATTCTTAGTGATAATCGCCCTCTTTATGGGGGAATTATGCATTGTTATTCAGGAAGCGCTGAGATGGTCGGGAATTATGTTGATTTAGGACTATATATCTCTCTTGGTGGGCCAGTCACTTTTTTAAATGCCAAAACACCAAAGGAAGTGGCTAAAATAACTCCAATAAATCGCTTATTGGTCGAAACCGATTCACCCTACCTTGCTCCGCACCCACTACGTGGGCAATCAAACGAACCCGCTAATTTACCGTTGATTGTCGAAGCAATTGCTAATCTTCGTGGTGAGACCGTTGCCGCCATTGACGAAGCTACAACATCAAACTTTAACCGCTTATTTGGTTTACAAAAGTAATGAAGAAAAAAATTAACGCTATTTTAGTCGTTGAAGGAAAGACTGATGTCGCTTTTTTGTCTTCGTTTATTGATACCGAATTTGTGAGCACAAATGGATCAGATGTTCCTATAGAGACGATAAACTATCTTAAAAAACAACGAGCAAGCAAAGAAATAATTGTTTTTACTGATCCTGACGCTCCTGGTCAATTAATTCGTGCAAAATTGGATGCGGCAATCCCTGGTTTAAAACATAGCTATGTCGCTAAAAAAGATGCAATTAAAAATGGCAAAGTTGGAGTGGCAGAAACGAGTCAAAAACGAATTCTTGAAGCGTTAAATTTTCAGATTGAAACCTCCACAAATAACAATAGCGATTTAAAAGAAATTGATCTTTATGATTTGGGTCTTCTTGGGAGTGAAAACGCGACTATGAGACGCAATTATGTGGCTACATATTTTCATCTTGGATTTGTTAATGCTAAACAGTTTCTTAAACGAGCTCGTTCAATGAATCTTACCCATCAGATAATTAAGGAAGCCATCGATGAAACTAACGGATGAACAAGGCTTTTTTGATTATATCAAAACCATGCGCCTTATAGCTTCTAAGGATCTCGGCCAGAATTTTTTAATTAATCCAAACATTGCGCGAAAAATCGTTGATTATTTAGAGATCAGGAATGGTGAAAAAGTCTTGGAAATCGGAGCGGGTTTCGGCTCTCTTTCTTACTTTTTAGTGGAACAAGAAGGCGAGATAATATTACTCGATGTTGATCCTAAAACCATCACTTTTTTAAGCGAAAATTTCGCTAGTAAACAATTAGTATACATAATTCAGGAAAGCATTTTTAAGCATAATGTTTCGACCTATGAAAAAATAATTGGCAACCTGCCTTATTACATAACAAGCGACACCATTGAGTATGTTCTTTTAAAAGCGCGAAAAACTCGCAAAATGGTCTTAATGATTCAAAAGGAAGTTTTACCTAGATTATTAGCGAAAGCCGGTGAAGAAGGCTACGGACCGTTGGCTATTCTTACAAAGTATTTGGGTTCTGCTCAAAAGGTACTTAACGTAAGCCGCGGTCAATTTGTGCCGGCCCCCCACATTGACTCAATAGTGGTCGTTATTGATATCAATGAAAATAACGATTATGAAACAGCGGAAAAACTTCTGAAAATTACTATGAAATTATTTCATCACCGCCGGAAAACAATTCGCAATAATTTGCGTTTACTATTGGGAGACGATAAAACAACGCAACAAGCTTTGCTTAGCGCAGGAATTGATGGCGATAAACGCCCTCAAGATATTTCTCAAGAAGATTATTTGCGCCTGATAAAACAATTGAAGTTTTAAGACTTCAAAGATACAATGTTATACGCCTAGGGAAACCCATTCATGTACATCAAAGCTTTTGCCAAAATTAACATCGCCTTAAACGTTCTTGGGAAAGACGATAATGGTTATCATCAACTTGATATGGTAAATCTTCCTTTGGAACTCCATGACTCTATTGAAATTACAATCCTACCTGGTTCCGCAGACTCATTCATTACGTGTGATGATATCGAAATCGAAGATACCAAGTATAACTTAATTAGCATCGCGATTGCCAAAGCTCGTGAAAAATATAAATTTAAACAACAATTTACCATTCATGTATTTAAAGATATTCCGATTTCTGCTGGTTTAGCGGGTGGAAGCGCGAACGCTGCCGCGGTTTTAAATGCTCTTTTTTTGTTATTAAAAATAAAACCAAGCCGTCAAGAAATGATCGAGTTAGCGAAATCCATTGGGGCTGATGTTCCTTTCTGTATGTTTAATATTCCAGCGCGAGTCACAGGAATTGGCGAAATTATTGAACCCATCGTTGTTAAAAAAGTGTATCAAGTTTTAATTGTTAAGCCTTTTAAAGGACTATCAACTAAAAACGTCTTTGATAAAGCTGATTCAACGGAATTGGAAAACGGAAACGTAGACAACGTTGTTAAAGCTCTTGCTAATGGCGATGACGAATTGTTATCATCTTCGATTCATAACGCCCTTGAAAAAGCCTCTTTTTCCATGTTGCCGGAGATTAAAAAGATAAAAGAACTTATGATTTCTGACGGTCTTAAAAACGTTCTAATGAGCGGCTCTGGTAGTTCAGTCATTGCTTTAGAAAATGATGCCAAAAAGCTCATCAAATTAGAAAAAAAGTATGCAAAAATGGGTTATGATACCAGATTAACCCGCACACTAAGGAGAAAATAGTATGAAAACCTACGCCATTATTTTAGCTGCTGGCAAAGGAACGAGAATGAAATCGCTTCTTGAAGACAAGTCCAAAGTTAGTTATCCCATTCTTGGCATCCCCCTTGTTAAGCACGTTTTGAATGCTTTACAACCTTTACAACTTGATAAGAAAGTTACGATTGTCGGTTTCGGTGGTCCGGCAACGGAAGCAATTGTTCGCGATGAATCAGAAATCGTCTATCAGCACGAACAAAAAGGCACGGGCCACGCCATTATGCAAGTCGCTCCCGTTCTTGCTGGTCTTGAAGGCAAGACGCTTATTGTATGTGGCGATACACCACTATTAAGAACACAAACACTAAAAGCCTTGATTGCTAAACACGATCAAGACGGAAATAAATTAACTATCTTATCTGCGATTGTTCCCGACCCCTACGGTTATGGACGTATTGTTCGCGATGATAATGATGGTGTTTTAGAAATTGTTGAACAAGCCGATGTTAATGAAACGCAAAATCAAATTAAGGAAGTTAACGCCGGCGTTTATGTCTTCGATAACAAACTTTTATTTTCATATCTCGACAATTTAAAACCAACAAACGCTCAAGGTGAGTATTATTTAACCGACTTAATTAAAATGTTCAAAAAAGATGGATTAAAAATTGGTGCTTCTATTGCTTCAGACTATAAAGAAATGCTTGGCATCAATGATCGGCGCCAACTCGAAGAAGCCGCACATATTATGGCTCGTCAAATAAACGAAAAGCATATGCTTGCGGGAGTTACAATCGAAGATTGTGGTTCAACCTATATTGGTCCAGATGTGGTAATTGGCCCGGACACCATCATTCGTCCCGGAACGCATATTCTTGGCAATTCCGTTATTGGTAAGCTCAATGTTATTGGTCCTTCAACCTATTTAGAAAATGTTATTGTCGGCGAAGAAAATCACATTATTTTCTCACATATTGCCGATTCGACAGTTGGTAACGCTAACGAGATTGGACCATACGCCCGCATTCGCGGTCATTCAGTTGTGGAAAACCATACTCGTGTTGGCAACTTTGTTGAGTTCAAAGCTTGCGTCCTTCATGATGGTGCCAAGTCAGCCCATTTAAGTTATTTAGGCGATGTTGAAATCGGCGAAAAAACAAATATCGGCTGTGGAACGATTGTCGCCAATTACGATGGATACAACAAAACCAAAACATTCATTGGCAAAGATGTCTTTGTTGGTTCAGGCAGCACATTAATTTCTCCGATTACTGTTTCTGATCACGCCTATATCGCAGCGGGCTCGACGATTAATCGCGACGTTCCTCAAGACGATATGGCAATCGCAAGAGCGCGTCAGGAGAATAAGCCTGGATATGGAAACGTTGTTCGCGAAAAAGCTTTGCAAAAGAAACTCGCTAATCAAAAAAAGTAAGTTAAAAATAATAAAAGAAACGCCAACTCGTAGATTTACGATTGGCGTTTTTTGTTAGTGCTAATAAGTAAAACTTATTTTTTAGCGGCTTTCGCTTTGATAGCGGCTTGGGCAGCAGCTAAACGAGCGACAGGAACGCGGAAAGGTGAACAGCTGACATAGTCTAAGCCAGCGTTATGGAAGAATTCCACTGACACAGGGTCACCACCATGTTCGCCACAAACACCGATATGGAGATCAGGATTTGCTTTGCGACCATTTTCGACGGACATTTTAATAAGTTGTCCCACGCCTTTTTGGTCAACAGTGCTAAATGGATCTTGTTCAAAAATCTTATTCTTGTAGTAATCATTTAAGAATTTACCAGCATCATCACGCGAGAACCCATAGGTCATTTGCGTTAAGTCGTTGGTGCCGAAGCTGAAGAAAGCTGAATCTTTGGCAATTTCACCTGCTAATAAGGCAGCGCGAGGAATTTCAATCATCGTGCCAACGTAATAGACAAGATTTTGTCCTGAAGCAGCAATTATAGAATCAGCGGTTTCGGTGATAATCTTTTTAACAAAGTTAAATTCTTTACTATCCAAAGTTAACGGAATCATGATTTCGGGAGTAATCTTCTTGCCGGTATCTTTTTGAACTTGAAGGGCGGCTTCGATAATAGCTCTCGTTTGCATTCTACCGATTTCTGGATAGGAAACATCAAGACGGCAACCACGATGACCCATCATCGGGTTGAACTCATGAAGATCATCAATGCGGGCAATAATTTCTGCTGGTGTTTTATCGAGTTCCTTGGCTAATTCTTCAATCTTATCTTCCTCTTGAGGAAGGAATTCGTGAAGCGGTGGATCAAGAAGCCGGACGTTAACATTGAGTTCGCCCATAATTGAGAAGAGTTTATAGAAATCAACACGTTGGTAAGGAAGGAGTTCAGCAAGAGCTTCTTCGCGTCCTTCAACGGTTTCTTCAAGAATCATTTTCCGCATGTAGAAGATGCGATCTTTTTCAAAGAACATATGTTCAGTGCGAGCAAGACCAATACCTTCGGCTCCGAAGTTAAAGGCTGTTTGCGCATCGCGTTCTGTTTCGGCGTTGGCGCGAACATGGAGAGTGCGACGTTCATCGGCCCACTTCATGATGCGACCAAAATAACCAGTCATTTGTGCTTCGACGGTTTTGATGGCGCCTTCATAGACGTTACCAGTTGAACCATCAAGCGAGAAGACGTCATTAACGCCATAAACTTTTTTGCCGATACGAGCGGTTTTCTTTTCTTCGTCAACAACAATGCCTGAGGCACCCGCTACACAGGTTTTACCCATGCCACGAGCAACAACGGCTGCGTGCGAAGTCATACCACCACGCATTGTTAGAATACCTTCAGCGGCAACCATACCTTCGATATCTTCTGGAGAAGTCTCGGTACGGACAAGAATAACTTTTTCACCAGCTTCACGGCGGGCTTTAGCTTCTTGAGCTGTAAAGGCTAGTTTGCCAGTTCCAGCACCTGGAGAAGCCGGTAATCCGACGGCGATTGGTGTCGTTTTTGCTAATTCTTTTTTATCGAAACTAGGGTGCAACAAGGTATCAAGAATGCTGGGGTCGACTCTTAAGACGGCCTCGTCTTCGCTAATGATGCCTTCGTCAACTAAGTCGCAAGCAATTTTCATAGCGGCTTGAGCAGTTCTTTTGCCATTACGAGTTTGTAAGAAGTAGAGTTTTCCGTCTTCGACGGTAAATTCCATATCTTGCATATCGCGATAGTGTTTTTCCATTCTTTCGATGGTAGTTACAAATTGGTTATAGACCGCTGGCATTCTGGTATTGAGTTCTTCAATATGAAGAGGTGTACGCAAACCAGCAACAACGTCTTCGCCCTGAGCGTTTGGTAAATATTCGGCAAACACTTTTCTTTCGCCAGTTGAAGGCGAACGGGAGAAGGCTACGCCAGTACCGCTTTCTTCGTTTTTATTACCGAAAACCATTGATTGGACATTAACAGCGGTGCCCCATTCGTAAGGGATGTTGTTCATCTTGCGATAAACGTTGGCCCGGGGGTTGTCCCATGAACGGAAGACGGCGGTGATGGCTTCGATGGCTTGTTGATAAGGATCGGTTGGGAAATCTTGGCCAAAAACCTTCTTATAATATTCTTTGTATTTCTTGACGAGGACTTTTAGTTCATCGGAGGTAATCTCAGTATCGAGTTTATAGCCTCTGCCTTCTTTAAGTTCTTCAAGCATCTTGTCCATTTCAGTCCGAGGGTGACCCTTGGCGATATTTGTGAACATGACAATAAAACGACGATAGCAGTCATAGGCGAAACGTTCGTTATTCGTTTCTTTTGCCATCGCCTCAACAGTTGTGTCATTTAAACCTAAGTTCAAAATTGTATCCATCATGCCTGGCATGCTGGCACGTGCTCCGGAACGAACGGAGACGAGAAGAGGGTTGTGTGAACCACCGAAATTTTTTCCGGTTTCTTTTTCAATTCCATGAATTGCGTCATAAATTTCCTTAATTAGATATTCAGGAAGTTTTTTGCCGCTGTCGTAATAAAGCGTACAAGCTTCGGTTGAAATGGTAAATCCTTGAGGAATAGGGATACCGATGTAAGTCATTTCTGCTAGACCGGCGCCTTTACCACCAAGAAGTTCCTTTCCGAGACCGTGGGCTTCTTTAAAATTGTAGACGTATTTTTTAGCCATTAGTGTTCTCCTTTGCATTATATGAGCTGTCTATGCTCACCGATAAAAGAATATCATAGATATTGCACAAAAATAACTAAAATCGCTCATGTAAGCGTTTTTATCGACGATAAAATGGACTATTTGATTTCGTTAATTAAATCTTCCCAAGGCATGCCTTGAATAGGAAGAGGCTGATCGCACATGATTAGTCGTTTAGTCTTTTCAGAGCGATGAAGTTCAATAAGAAAGGGACTGGCGTTAACCTTCATCGATAAAAAGACATCAGCGAACACCGAAAGCCAGTAGCGAAAGCGGCGACGAAAGAAAGCTTTACATATTTCAGGGTCTTTGGTTTGTTCGGCAAGATAGCGAACCGCCGCGAAACATTTTAAATGTAAATCGGTTCGATTATGAGAAAGGTTAGTAGTTGCTGACTCATTCGTGCGGCGATAAAAATATAGTGGCTCAGTAAGTGTTACGCTTTTGTTGGCACGTGAGTACAAGGCGAAATTTATCAAAAAATCTTCAAACATAATTAATTTGCTTGAAACCGGTAATTTCACGTTTTTAATTAAGCTGGCTCGATACATCTTCATAGGCATGTAACCACGAATATTAAAATCGCGAAGCAATGATTTTACGCCTCCTAAACGGTCATATATACGTCTTTTCGCTAAGATATTACGGCTAATGCGACCACTAGGATTAATTTTGACGTACGAACAATTAACAATGTCAGCGTCATGTTTCGTAATTGTTTCATACATCACCTTGATAAACGATAGTTTATACATATCATCACTATCAAGAAAACAGACATATTTGCCTTTAGCTTCATCGATGCCACGTTGCCGAGCGAAACCCACTGATAGGCCTTCGGTCATAACGTGGCGAACATATTTATATCTCTTCGCGTATTTTTCGATTATTTCACGGCTACCGTCTGTCGAACCATTATTAATAACAATAATTTCATAAGGTAAGGAAAAATCTTGAGAAACAGCACTGAAAAGACACGAAGAAAGATATTTTTCTGAGTTGCGGACAGGAATAATGATACTTACTTCAATTGGTGCGGTCATAGTGAAGACTCGTAAGCCATTTTAACATAAAACCTTTTTTGATGCCTTTCTTTATAAGAAATAAGAAAAGCCCCGCCGATAAGGAGGGGCTTAGAACTTAAACGGTTGCTTCTGAAGGCTTGTCGTCGTTTTCTTTTTCTGGTTCAGCAAGAGGATTGCGACCCGAGAATTGCGCGTTATATAAATCAGCGTAGAAGCCATTTTTATCTAATAACTGCTGATGATTGCCGATTTCAACGATCTTGCCTTTTTGCATAACGATAATAACCTTCGCGTTTTTAATCGTTGATAAGCGGTGGGCAATGATAAAACTGGTACGACCGACCATCATTTTGTTCATCGCGTCTTGAATAGCCACTTCTGTGCGCGTATCAACACTTGAAGTAGCTTCATCTAAAATTAGTATTTTGGGTTTTGAAACAATGGCGCGAGCAATCGTCAGAAGCTGTCTTTGTCCTTGCGAAACGTTAGTGCCATCTTCGTTTAAAACAAAATCATAACCACCCGGCAAGGTTTTAATAAAGTGATCAGCATGAGCTTGTTTTGCTGCCTCTTCGATTTCTTCATCAGTCGCGTCGTTTCTTCCATAGCGAATATTATCGCGAATCGAACCAGAGAAGAGCCATGTATCTTGTAAAACCATACCAACTGCTCCGCGCAGAGTGCTGCGCATATAGTTACGAATATCAACACCATCTAAAAGAATGCGCCCGCTATTTACTTCGTAAAAGCGCATAATCAGATTGACGATTGTTGTTTTACCTGCCCCGGTGGGACCAACGATGGCGATACTATCACCGGTGTTGACGTGCAATGCAAAGTTTTGAATTAGAGGTTTATCAGGCGAATAAGAGAAGTCGACATTATCAAATACGATCTCTCCTTTGATTTGCGATTCATCGCCAATCGCATCGATTGTCTCGGGTTCCATTTCTATTTCATCAAGGAGGTCATAAATACGTTCTCCTGACGCAAGAACTGATTGAATGATGCTCGAAATTTGTCCAATTTGTTGAAAGGGTTGTTGGAACATTTGCAAAAACAAGAAAAACGAAACCATATTGCCGATGTTTTCCATAAAACCGCCAACGATACTGACACCGATAAAGCCAAGGTTATTAATAAAACGCATAGTCGGGAAAATAAAGCCAGAAAGCCACTGCGATTTGCGATCGGCTTTCATCATGGCGTCGTTGACTTTGTCAAAAGTCTCGGCAACATCCTCTTCCTTATTGAATAATTTAACAATTTTGAAACCAGCATAATTTTCTTCGGCGATTGAATTAAGTTTACCTAGTTGTCCACGATATTTCTTAAATTCCTTTTGCGAATTGACGGCGATTAAGACAGTAAAAAGGATAGTAAAAGGTAATATCGCAATGGCCACTAAAGCGAGTTGCCAAGCCGTCACAAACATCGCAATTATGACGCCGATAAAAATTGAAATTCCGAGGATTGTTTGGTTAATGATCGTGCTCATGTGCCGAGAAATATTATCAACGTCATTTGTTCCTCGCGATAAGATTTCCCCATAAGTATTGCGATCAAAATAACTAAGAGGCATCAAATCCAATTTAGCTTTAATTTTTTCACGCATGTTGTAAGCATAGTCAGCGGATATTTTTACAACAATCCAGTCCGCTAGCCACATTAATAAAGCTGAGCCGACATAAAAACTCATCATCAAGGCAAAACGACTCATAATACTCGGCCAGCCAATATGGAAAATGCCTGCAACCGGATCATAACTTATGTAACCTGAAGCCGGGTCCATAAAAGTGTTCATAAAATCACGCAATAGGATTGGCATTAAAACTGACAAAGTCGCGGAGGTAATTAAAATGATGATGACGAAAATGAAAGTGCCAAGCAAAGGACGTAAATCAGAAATTAATCTTCGAATAGCCTTTTTGTAATTTTTGGGTTTTGAACCCATTAAAGCGTCGGTTGGGCGTGGCATTATTCGTCACCTCCTTCCGCGAGGAGAACTTGTTGTTTTAATTCAAGTGTTCGTTTTATTTCACTAGCGTCCATCTGCGAGAAAACAATCTCTTGATAGACTTGGCAATTTTTTAGTAAATCTTGGTGTTTGCCTTGGCCGACAATCCGTCCTTCATTTAAAACAATAATGTTATCAGCGTCCATAATTGAAGAAACACGTTGAGCGACAATAATTACTGAAGATTTTTTAGTATATTGTTTTAAAGCGGTGCGAAGACGAATATCGGTTTTGAAATCAAGAGCCGAAAAAGAATCATCAAAGACATATATTTCCGGTTTTTTGATTAAAGCTCTAGCAATAGCTAGACGTTGTTTTTGTCCGCCTGAGAAGTTTTTGCCACCTTGGGATACAAGAGCGTTAATCCCATCTTCTTTTTTTGAGACAAAGCGTGCAGCTTGAGCAATATCTAAGGCCACATTAATGTCTTCCTCAGTTCCGTCAGGTTTTCCATATAGTAGGTTGTCTTTAATGGTTCCAGAGAAAAGCAAGGCTTGTTGAGGAACAAAGCCAATTTTGTCGCGGAGATTTTCTTGCGTATATTCGCGAACGTCGACACCATCAACAAGGACTTTTCCTTTTGACACATCATAAAAGCGAGGGATCAAGTTAATAATTGATGATTTACCGCTGCCAGTCGAACCAATAATGGCGGTTACTTGACCTGGTTTGGCTTCAAAGGAAATATTTTGTAATGTTGGCAATTCGGAATCCGGGAAGGTAAACGTTACGTCTTCAAATTGGACGTGTCCACATTGTCCGCAGAGAGCTTCGCGGGGGTTTTCGGGATTTTTAACAACGACAGGAGTATCTAATACTTGATTGATACGTTTTGCACTGACACTGGCACGAGGGAACATAATCAAGAGCATCGAAAACATTAAGAATGCCATCATGATATGCATAGCATATTGCGAAGTTTCTAAGATGTGTTCGAGATTATACATGTCCGAGGAACCATCAATCATTGCAAAACCAAAAAGGAAAATAGCGAAGTAGGTTAAATCAAAGAAAATAGAAATAATTGGATTGGCGAAGGACATTGTTCGACCAACCTTCGTAATCATCTTTGTCAATTTTTCATTAACTTTTGAAAATCTGGTGCGTTCGCGATTTTCTTGATTAAAAGCACGAACGACACGAACGCCGGTTAAAGAGGCTCTTAAAACTTTCGTGACATCGTCAATTGCCTCTTGAATCTTTTTAAATAACGGCATGGCGATCGAAAACAAAATAACGATTGTTAAAATAATAACCGGAATCGAAAAAGCTAAAATCAAAGCTAGACGAGCATCAGTAGTCAAAACACGAACGATTGCTACTATTAGAATAACTGGCGACATTACTATTGTTCGTAAACCCATCGTCACAATCATTTGGACTTGCTCAACGTCGTTTGTTGTCCGCGTCATTAAGGAAGCGGTGCCGATTCGGTCATAATCTCCAAGAGAGAAAGATAAAACTTTTTTAAATACTTCAGCCCGGACTTTTTTTCCAAAAAAGGCTCCGATATAAGAAACCGCTAGAGAAGTTGCAAAAGCAATGATAATTGTAATGATGGCGATAATAATCATTTTTATACCGACTTCCCAAATAGCCGCCACTTTATCGGCAACAATTGTTTGACCGGTAGCGATGGAAGTAATATCGCCCATGTAGTCCGGGAGCATTAACTGAGTGTAGGCTTGTGCGCCAATTAAGATAAAAACAATGACGATAAGCCAAATCTTTGGTTTTAAGAACCGAAATAGTTTGAACATTAGTAGCTTCCTTTCCTGGTAAACAAATTCATGATGATATCTGGGCTAGGCTTTGTTACTGGCTTTTTACTCATACTTAGGCGGGTGTAACATAAGCCCTTTATAATTGAATAATAGATGATGGCAAATTCTTTAGGATCGCCACCAGAGACATCGCCCTCTTTTTGTCCGCGAGCGATGAGATCAATGAAGAAGTGGAAGAACGTCTTTTTTGGACCCCTGGCTTTGCCAACTGGTGGCTCGGGTAAGGTTTTTTGTAAGTGCATATTAACAAACATATATAAGAAGTAGGGCGATTCATCTTCAAGATAAATTTCATCGATCATGTGAGTTACAATTATACGAATTGCCGATATCGCAGGAACCTTGCCGAAATCTTGTTCTTCTTTTCGCTTTCGGGACGATCTTTCTTCGGCAATTTTCATTAACTCTAAAAAAACCTCAGCTTTGTTTTTAAAATAATGATAAAAAAGCCCATGTGAACACTCAGCTTCCTTAGTAATGTCGTTTATAACGACTGAATCATAACCGCGAATAGCAAAAAGGCGCAGAGCGGTCATTAAAATTAAGCTTCTTCTTTCTTCTTTAATTTGTTGATTTTGTTCAGGTGTTTTTGGCATTATTTCTTTCGTTGACATAGTTGTCAATAAAAAAAGTATATGCTTAGGCGCGTAGTATTTCAATACATTTGAAAACGATTTTTTAAAAAAGAAAAAGAGCACATAGTGCTCTAATCTTAGTTGGAATATTATTAGTTCGCGGCTTCGGGTTCTTTTTTCTTGAAGATTTTGCCGAGCAAAGCCAAGACTTTGGGTTCTAAAAAGCGAAGCAGGTAATATAGGCCAATTGCCGCAGCGACAGCAAAAATAATTCCAAAAATTACGTCAGTCGGCCAGTGAACGCCAAGCCAGAGACGGGAAACAGCGATAAGAGACGCTAAAATAATAGCGGGAATACCGAATTTGCGATTGTGAAGGAGAATCATCGTTGCACATGCAATCGAGGCGACAGTGTGGCCTGAGAAAAAAGAAGTACTATCAGGAATTTCGGCAAAGCCGAGAAAGACGCCATCACCATAAAAAATGGCAATAGCAAAATCCTGTAGGCTTTTAGCGTCTGGATAAACCGCTATTGTGTTGTCATAAAAAGGACGAGAGCGATCGGTAAGTAGTTTAATAATATAATTATTAGTACCACCAATAAAGACATAGGTAATAATGACATAGATACCAATCCGTCGCGTTTTCTTAAATAGCAGCATCACAAGAGCGGACGAAATCCAAATAATGCCCTTATCACCTAAAAAGGTAATAATTAAAAAGACATAATCAATAAAAGTACCATGGAGACTGTTAAACCATAGAAGTAGGTTCATCTCCCATGCACCCATATCCCAAAAACGGCCAACATTTTCGAGACCTTCGACGGCAAGCATCAACAAATTCATAGGACTACCTCCTCTTGTTTTTTGCTTTTTTCTTGACGACCCAAACGGACAAACATATAAGAAACGGCCCCTCCAATAACTAAAGCGAGGCCCGCAAGTAAGACTTCCCACCATCTAAAGCCGGTTGTCACATAATATTCGTAAATCTCAAAATTGAAGTAAATAGCGACAAGAGAACCAAAAATAATCCCGATAATTGCGTAAAAAGTTCCAATTCTATATTTAGAAAGCAAAGCCGCCATAATCTTGGAGGATATGAAAACGCCGACGATTACACCTACCGCTAAAGTACCAAGAATGGAAATCGAAGCCCAAACATTATTCCAGGCTAGAAAATTATCGATAAGGTTTAAAGTTGGGGTGTAAAAACCTAAAACCATCATGATCATCGATCCAGAAATACCGGGAACAACTAAAGCGAAAGCAGAAATAATTCCAGCTAATAATATTAGAATATATAACCACCAAGGTCTCGAATCGTAAAGCGACTGAATATTAAGCTCTAGAACGACGGATAAAACGCCGAGAGAAACGGAAAGAATAACTGCAATTATTAATACGACGATATGCACGGGCTTAATTTTAATATTACGAACTTCATCAAAAATACCCGGCATTCCTCCGGCGATGAAACCCGCAAAAAGACTGACCATAACCAACATGATATGTTCGAATGCCAATTTAAACGGATACCAGCAAATAAGAATCGCTAAGACCGCTCCTAAAACGATTGGCAACAGAATCTTTATCGAAGTAACAAACCTTTTGGTTAATAAATTAACGGAGTTGATAATTTTGTCATAAATGCCAAGAATAACGGCCATTGTTCCGCCGCTTACCCCAGGAATAATAAAAGAAACGCCAATCGCTAATCCTTTGGCGAGGTCTAAACCCCGTTCTTTAATACCATTTTTCATATTGTCAAAATAAATATTACAACATCCTTGCCCTTTAAGGGTAGAAACAAAACATTTTTGAATGTTATGTTGACGGCTACTTGATATAATATTTTAAGTAGGTATAACGCTATGAAATTAATTGTAGGTCTAGGTAATCCTGGCAAAAAATATGAGAAAACACGGCACAATCTTGGCTATCGTGTTATTGATGCCCTGGCGGACTCATTAGGTTTTGATATCGACAAAGAAGCTTTTAATGGTTTATACGCTAAAGAGACGATTTTCGGTGAACCAGTTATTTTATTTAAACCAACAACCTTTATGAATTTATCGGGAACAGCTGTTCAAGAAATCAAAAGCTACTTTAATATTGATCTTCAAGACATTCTTGTCGTTTTTGATGATATGGCTCTTGAGCCTGGTCGTATTCGCCTTCGTCTTTCGGGCTCGAGTGGGGGACACAACGGCATTCAAAACATAACTGATATACTAAAAACCGAAGATATTAAAAGACTAAGAATTGGGATTGGCGAACCAGAATATGATGGGGTTGATTATGTTCTTGGCAAACCGAGTAAAGAGCAACTTAAATTAATCGAAATCGCGATTGGCGAGGCAAGTGAAGCCCTTAAAGATTATTTGAGAAATGGTTTCCATTCGGCAATGGCAAAATATAACTAAGAGGATTAATATCTGAGCGAACTGCTAAAAAGAATCGAAAATACGGAAGCCGTCACCTCCCTCCTTACGAAAAGAGGGACTTTTGTCGTTGATGATACTATCGGTGTTTCTCTGCTATTTGCGGCATTATTTCGTAAAAAACCGGCTAATTACGCAATTATTACTTCCAATTTATATAATGCTCAAAATGTTTATGAACTACTAGGAGGCTTTCTTGGCGATGATAATGTCGTGCTTTTTCCAAACGATGATTTACTGCGAGCAGAAACGATTACATCATCTAAAGAACTAATGGCCCAACGCCTTTATGTTATGCAAGAACTTCAAAGTCCGAAACCGAAGATTTTAGTCACTCACACCTCTTCGCTTATGCGCTTTATGCCCAATCCTGAACTATTCGCGAGCCTAAGCTTTAACTTGAAAGTAGGCATGAAGGCCGACTTAATGCAATTACGCACAAAACTTGTTCGTGGCGGTTACGCTCGCGTTGGGAAAATCGATCAAAGTATGCAATTTGCTTCCCGTGGCGATATTTTGGATATCTTTAGCGTCAACTACCTACGACCAATTCGTATCGAATTTTTTGGTGATGAAATTGAATCGATTCGCTACTTCGATATTGCGACACAAAGTTCGGATGAAAAAATTGATGATGTAACAATCACCCCCGCGAACGATGTTTTATTTACTGATGAAGAAGTCGCGCGATTAGAAGTCGCTTTAAATGAGCGCGTTATTCAAGATGGGGCAATGTTAAATAATGACGAAAAAGACAGTTTGTCGAGTATTACTAAAGAAGACTACGAGCGAATTAAGGATGGCCAAATACATCCGCGCAATTATAAATATTATGGTTACGCCCAACGCGAACATTTTTCGATTTTAGATTATGCTGACTTTGAATTGGTGTTTGCCGTTAACAAAGAAGCCATTTTAGCTTCGCAAGGGCTTTATCAAAACGAAGCCCGATTATTTCTAGATGAACTTGTCGAGTCTGGGAAAATAGTGTCTCATCTAGAAATGTATCGCGATTGGGACAAGATATTTAAGGGAACAAACAAGCCTCTTCACAGTAAAAAATATTTAGAAAAGCTTGATGACATCGAATTTAAAGTTCGACCAATCCTTTCTTCAAGCACCTCCTATATGAATATTATCCCAACCATTCAGTCATATATGTCGACGAACGATAAAGTTATTTTAGCTCTTTCAAACAAGCAACAATTTGACACAGCAACCAAAATTCTCGATGAGGCTAGTTATGATTATGAAATCGTTAATGGACTCGATCTTCCAAAAAAGCAATTAGCGGTTTCTATTTATGATATCAACGAAGGATTTGAACTCGTTGATGAAAAAATCTGTTATTTATCCAGTAAAGAATTGCTTGGTTATAAAACACATCGTTCGCGATTTATGAATCGGTTTAAAGAATCAACAATCCTGAAATCATTTGATGAACTAGAAAGTGGTGATTATGTCGTTCATGAGTATAACGGAATTGGTCAGTTTATCGACATCGTGACATTAGAAATTGACGGAAACAAACGCGACTTTCTCCATATTGCCTATCATGGTACGGACGTTCTTTATGTTCCCCTTTCGCAATTCCGCTTAATAAGAAAATACGCCGGTAAAGAAGGAGCGGTTCCGAAGCTTAATCGGTTAAGCGGTAACGAATGGGAAAAGACAAAATTGCGAATTAAAAATCGCGTTAATGAGTTGGCGGAAAGACTCGTTGATTTATATCGCGAGCGGATTAAAAATCCTGGTTATTCATTTCAAAAAGATGATGAGATTCAGCAATTATTTGAAAGCGAATTCCCATTTGAATTGACCATCGACCAAAAAGAAGCACTTGCAGAAATTAAAGCCGATATGGAAAAGCCCGAAGCAATGGATCGACTTCTATGTGGTGATGTAGGTTTTGGTAAAACAGAAGTCGCTTTTCGGGCCGCATTTAAAGCTATTGCAAATGGAAAACAAGCAGCAATTTTATGCCCAACCACCCTTCTAGCACGTCAACATTACGAGCGCGCAATCGAGCGTTTTGCAAACTTTGGTGTGAGAATTGCAGTGTTTTCGCGTTTAATATCTGAGGCTCAACAGCGCAATTATCTTAAAGGAGTCGCTAGCGGAGAAGTCAACCTTGTCATTGGAACACATCGCCTGCTTTCTAAAGACATCGCTTTTCATGATCTTGGCCTCTTGATTGTTGATGAAGAACAGCGTTTCGGGGTTGAACAAAAAGAGCGAATAAAGGAGCTTAAAACTAACGTTGACGTTTTGACACTAAGTGCAACGCCAATAC